>JARCRW010000051.1 GCA_029850515.1 Nitrosotalea sp.
GATGTTGGTGTTACAATTAACCAATACGAGTATGAGGGATTGAAATTTACTTGTGATTGAAAATCACTTGTGTATGTTTGTGTTAGCGGAACAAATGGTGATTTATCATAGAGTGTGATATATGGCACAAATGAACTGCCACTCTGAAAATATGAACACCCTCCTTTCGCACTACATGAAGAAGAGCTAGTGTGTGAATAATAATTTGCAGCATACTGATCAGTTGTACTAAAAGTTACAGAAGTTACATAGTAGTAACTTCCTGATACGTATCCATTTACTGTTGCAACACCTGTTCCAGAATCATAACCACAAGACCAAGACCAAGCTGTGTATGCACTCATATTGCAAGCTGACCAGCCCCAAGTATATGTCGCATAGGCATTGCTTGCTGAACTCACATATTTGTTGACAGGAGTTGTTACAGTATATCCTCCACTAGTTGTTCCAATGTTTGATGAAAAAATTGTATACCCATGAGTACCTCCATCATAAGCAGTGGGGGATATTGTATGATCTATCAAAGTTCCAAAAAATGCAGAACCGCCACCAGTAATACCTGATCCTGTTACAACAGTAGATCCTAATCCACTATTGAGTAAAATTCCAAGAGTGCCTGGACCACTAATACCAATCCCACTTGATGAAGTTGTACTGCTTGGTGAACCTGAAAGCATAGTCGTTGAACTAGGAGATAATATGTTTGGCAGCGGTGTGCTGCTACTTTGTAATACTCCATTACTGTATACATATGGCGCATTTATCTGTGGAATGTACATTTTCTGAACAGAATCACTTGTCTGAAATCCTGCCGCAAATGTTCCAGTGTTAACTTTGTTGTAGGGTCTAAGCGAACTTGAATTTCCAGTAGCACTGTCTATTCCTGCAATTACCAAACCTTTTGGATTTGTAGTAACAATTTGTGCTATGACTCCATTACCTGTTCCATTACCGTTACCATTACCGGTTCCTGTAGCAGAAGAACTTGATGTATTTGCGATTGGAAATACATTGCCATTGTCAGTGACGATTAGAATCTGTGTGGCATATGCACTGTTAAACACAAATGCTGTCAGTAATAATCCTAAAGAAAGTAATGCTATTCTTTGCATTATTTAAAATAATTATCTAATTTTTAAACAGTTGACAACCAGCATTATTTTAGATATTGTAACGGGATTACTCCGTTAAGGTTAATGCTTGAGTTTGCAAATGCAGGTATCTGCTTGTCATATGGAATTCTTGAAATCAAGTTTCCCTGATCGTCTACAATTCTAAAATACTTGATATGCACTGGTACATTTTCTGGATTTTTGAAACTAAATGAACTTCCAGAATGTGTTGCCTGGATAGTTTCTTTTTCCTTGGTGTTGTAAATAGTATTGATAGTGTTTTCTTTTTGTGTAACTGCCACACTTTGGCTTTGTTGCTGCATTATCAAACCCATTCCAACTATGACAATGAGTGTGATAGCTATTGCTATTGGTATCATAGTCATTAATTTGCAATACCATTTAAGCAGTTGAATACCGCCTTTTATTTTTCATGATTGTATCATTGTATGATAGGTCTTGCAAAAGGGCAACAAATTCTTGACAAGATAAAAGTACAGAGCAAGATAGGTCATGGAACACTATACCTACTTGACACTGGAATTGCAGTAGAAGTATCTGGCAGCGGATTATTCCTGGAACTTTCGTATGGTGAAATACTTTCAAGCGCAGCAAAAAAAGACAGCCTTGTGATTTCCTGGACTGAGGGAGTATCCACATATGATATAAAATTCAGTATCAAAAATGCAACAGAAACAGTACAAAAAATAAATCAACATAAAAAAACAATTTCTTGAATTGGTAAATTCTCCTGATGCATCTGGATTACTTTTTCATCATAACAAAACAATTTTCATATGTACTAGAGTAATCAGTATAGCTTGGTTTAGCGCCCCACTGTAATGAATTCTGTAAGACTCGTTAGAACAGATAAAGTGGGTTCGAAGGATTGCGTCAGATCAGTTATAGTGTGTCTGCTCCATTTTTTTTTTTGATTTTTTATTAACTTATGGAGGATTTGTTGATAGACATTCCTTCGTAACTAAAAAAATCATCTCCAAATTTTTATCTATTAGTATTTTTTAAAATAGAACCTTTCCTTAAGAAAAAATTTTCTAATTAAAACTGAATAAGTTTTGAGCACAATCATCTTGTTAGTTGCTCAATCCAGATTTCTGAGCATCGGGCAACTGAAGACTGTAATACTCTCCAAAAATGGTCACGGGCAAACCACTGTTCTACTGTAACCGTTGTTGTCTTTTTTTATCAGGTAATAGTTGATGATCATTTTGGCAACACTATTGTAAACACGGTAGGGTTTGTGCTGACAGATATTGTTCCACCATGCTGTTCAATTATATTTTTACAATATGGTAATCCCAATCCGGTGCCGCTCTTTTTGGTCGTAAATAAAGGATCAAAGATCTTGGGCAGTATGTCATTTGGAATGCCCTGACCCGAATCTTCCACTTCTATGACTACCTCATTTTTTGTCTCTCTGCTTCTTATCGTTATTTTTCCATTATTTCCAATAGCCTCTACAGCATTGGCAAACAGATTCATGAGTACCACTTGAAGTTTGTTAGGATCACACTTGCAAACAATGTCTTGTTCTGGCAATTGAATAGATACAGTTTGTGGTATTTTGACAAGATTTACGGCATTGCCTAAAATCTGGTTCAGTGATTTGTTATCTAATTCCAGTGTCTCACCTCGAATAAAACTCATCAACTCTTCTATCTGAACAAGCATGGAATCTGCCGCAATCATAATACTTTTACTTTTTTTAATTACATTCTCGTCTTCAGATTTTGTTGATTGCATATTCATAAGTTCAGCGTTCCCCATTATGACATTCAATGGGTTTCGTAAATTGTGGTTTATCTGAGACATTCTTTCTCCAATTATGGCAAGTTTGGCAGATTGTTCTTTTTCTTTTCTTAGCTTTTCATTTAGATCTTCTAGTTTCTTAACCAGTTCAATCATCTCTTGGTATTGTTCTTGCAGTCTCTGATTGTTTGCTTCTACTGTTTTTTGGATATTGTAAATCTCAGTCATGTCTCTCAAGGAAACAGTTCTCCCTATCACTTTGTCAACAGAATCGTTAATGTTGGTACCACTAAGTAATGCTGGGAAAGTAGTGCCGTTTTTTCTTTTTAGCCATATGTCTTTGTTTATTATATTCCCACTAGTCTTCCATTCTTTGAATTGTGAAGACATTTCAGTCAGACTATCTTCTGCAGTATGATCTAGGATTGACATTCCTATGGCTTCATTTCTTGAATATCCGAGACTTTTTGCATAAGCATCATTACAATCTGTGATGATCCCATTAAGATCTATTGAGCGCAAAAGATCAGGAGATTTTTCATACAAGTCTCTGTATTTTTGTTCGGATGCTGTTACTTTTTCGCTTAGTCTTACTACATCTTCATACTGCTCTTTTAGTTTTGCTTGGCTTTTCTCTAACTCAATTATTAATTTCTTGGAAGAATGAAATGTCTTTCTCGTATACAAACCAAAGATTGTAACAAATGTAACTACCCCTACAATCATCAAATATAGTTCATCTTGGGCTGTCTCATATTCCACAAATGATTCATCATAAGGTCTTACTGCCACCATAGCCCACGTGGAAGAAGGCGTCTTGATTGGATGATATGAGACAAACATCTTTTTATTCTCAATGGTTTCAAATTTGTTTCCTGTTTCTCCGTTTAATGCTTTTTTGGAAATATCTAGGTCTTTTAATGTAGTATTTTTCAATATTTCATGATTTGTATCTGCAACTACATCTCCATACTGGTCCAAGACTGCCACAAGTGCGGTCTTGCCCAGATAGTGTGCAGATATGTAATCCTGAATAAATTGCAATTTTATTGTACCTCCCCAAATTCCAAGTAATGTTCCATTTTCCGAAAAAACTGGTGCAGAAATTACTGTAGTATTATGACCGGTAGACTGGGATTGATATACCTCACTAAGATACGGTTTTTGTGTGATCATAGCTTCTTTGTAATAATTAAAAGAAGCAAAGTTGTCTTGCTTGAGATTTATTTGGTTAGAATATGGTTCTAGCATGTACATATCACCATTTGGCAAAAGAAATCTGACAGTCTCAACATCGTTCACATTTCGTAGGATGTCTATTGCCACTGTTCGTCTTGGCATGTCATCGTCTTGGGAAATTCCATGTAATTTTTTATTGATTAGATTTATTTTTGGTGGAACCATTATTGTTGGTAAACTGCTGGTACTAGATATGATATCAAATGTGTTGTTTAGCCTGTCACCCAAAATAGTTGCCAGACTATCTAAATCCGTATTTCTCCGGTCAATGGTAAGTTGATACAATTTGCCATTTTGAGCCTCAAAAAAATATACAATAATTCCTACCGAGGCAAACACTACGAGAATAAAAATGATTGGAAGTATTAGATTATCATTCATTGTGTACCGCATAAAACCTGTGAATTGTATTACTTGAGACTATAAAAGGAATTAATAGGTTTTTCAATTAACAAACCTAAATTGGAAATAATTCAGACCTGTAAGCTACTGAAGATCAGAGTCCTGTAAGACTTCGATTAACAGTTAACTCGAAAATGCTCTGTTATGAACTAATTTACTAATTCCAACTAATTGGAATTAATTATGGTGGATTTTATCTTGTTGAGGTATACGTAACCGAGTGTAATTGAGAGTACAACTATCACTCCAATCACTATACCCATGTTTTCATAGAGAACAATCCACCCAATGCCAACTGCAAGCATTATTCCAGCCCAGGTTAAATAGTAACTATAGTCTTGAGTTATGTGAGATTTCCGTTTGTTCTTGAGACCAATCACAGTAGTATAGATTGATACTGGAATCAAGAAGAGAGGTATTGACAGGACAAGCGGTATTACATGTAATTGCAGCAAGACTGCCACTGCAATGATAACAAGTATTATCACAGTCACGGTTGTTATACTCGATGTACGATGAGTCTGAGTCTTGCTCAACAATACTAATAGGGTTTTCATTGATATAAGTAGTTGAGCGTAGGATAATCATTTCTAAAAATATGTAGTTGTCAGCATTCCCCTCAAATAATATTAGTAGATTACATTTTTCTTGTCAATTCCTGCTAATCCAATTTTCCAAATAATTCAGTTATTATTCCATCACGAATGCGCCTTACCCTGTTGAATTCAGAGTAAGCTTTCCACCCAGTCCCTTGAATGTCTTGAGTATCTGGCCTTCGGTGGTAAAGTTAATTTCGTTTGTATAGTTTTGGTTCAAGTTCCCAGTATTGCTCTGTACTATATTTTGAGTAAAGTTGTTTCCAGTGTTTGATGGACTTGTCTGGTCGGGGTAAGTATTGTTGATATCATTTGGCAATGTAGATGTCTGAGATTGTTTTGTAATCTGGATGACGGGCTTTTGAGATTCTGAATTGCTGTTGGCTTGGGTGAGATTTCCATGTCCACATGGTTCCAGTAACAGCGAGTCTGAGCACATCTGTTTGATATCAAGTGACTGGCCGACAGTATTTTTTGCCACATTGGAGAAGCTCAACAGTTTTACTTGATAGAGAGCTTGCGCATCAGTGTTTGCAGTCTTTGAATCATAAAGTGTGCTTTCCACTGGGAATGGGATGTCATCTTTGATGTAAAATGTATTGTCTTTTACCACTTCAAATCCAACTTGATATACAGATGTGGTTACATTTCCCGTGTTTATCATAGTAAATCTATTTACCATGAACTGTGGAATAGGTGAGACATATTCATCTACTAGTCCCCACGATGTTCCCATCTTGAGCAATTGAGGTTTGTGCATGTTTGCATATTTTTGTAGATAAAATATAGTATGTGAAAGTGATGTAGCATAATTCATGCTGGTACCATCAGTTGTAATTGTTGCAAAATCCTGAGATATGTGCAAAATAGAAAACCAATGTTTACTTGTATCATCAGGTGTGAAAATCGCTTGAACTATCCAGGTTTGTCTAGTCTGTTCTTGCAAGAGTCCAATAAAGTCAAGTTCTGCCTTATAACACGGGGTGGCATAATTTAGCGTAGGCTTTATCGAATAATCACATATGTGATAGGTGTAGCTTTGCTGTGGCAATATGTCCTTTCCAACATACCATGATGGGTATTCCTTTTGTTTCTCAATGACAAGACGTTCCAAGCTGTTGTCAAACCCTATTGCATGTACCTGAATAATGGAAAATGAGATCATTACAATTACTGCAACTGCCAAAATAATCTTTAACATGCCTTTTCAAACAGTAATTGTTTAAAAACGGAAAATCTTGCTTTAAATTTCATATTTTTCTAAAATACAATGACATCTAAAATACAGGAGGAGTTTGTTTGGCTTGAGCTCAAGCCTCAACAGAGATTCAAAGATGATCAAGAAAATCAAGTCCTGAAAATAATCCAGTATGCCACAGAATTTGCATTCTTTGTTTTCAGGAACAAGTCTGAAATGAGGCTGATGGTCAGGACCACAGATAAAGATAGAAATCTATTTGGAACAATTGATGGTCTTACAGTAGAACGTATAGACCCGCCACACTTTGAACGAATGATTACAAAATATCTTGCGCTAAAAAATCACTTTATGGTTCCTCTTGTAGACCTTGTCAAAATAGTAAAAAGCGACATCTATTCCAAATTCTGGCAGGAATCATCTAGGTGCATGATGGCCTGCTTTGTTCAGGACCAGACCAAAAAAATCTCAAACGCAATACATAGCAAAGTGACATCACTTGAGAGCAGAATGTCAAAGAAAAATGCCATATTCTCAAGTAAGAGAAAGTCAGATCTTGCAGGGGCAAAAAGCAAACTTACGGGGCATAATCTTTACAATTGCTTCATTGTATTTGGAGTAGAGACAACTCTTCATGAATTCTCAGAGTTGGAGGCAGAAAAAAGAAATAGTGTAAATCAGGAGAAAATCCTGTTTGAAAACCATATTACCAATCTAAAAAAAGACCTTACCGGTAAACAATTCAAAAAAGAATACAAGAAACAAAACCAGATTCATCATGACAATGTCAAAAAAATAAAAAATGTTTTCAAATTGGAGGTGAAAAGATCTAGTGCAGACATTGCCCAGTCAGCCAAGACGTTAGATGATATAATCAATGCTGTTCTTCTCAACAGCTTTTCTCACAGGATTACATCTCGTAAGATCAGATTCATACATGGAGAAAAGACTTTCAAGCAAAAACTTGCAGAGTTGTTTTCTGTCAAATCAATCGATCCACATACTTTCATGCCTCAAAAATTGCATTCAAAAAGCCTTGCCTTATCAGATGTAGAGCTTGCATTCTTTTTGTCATTCCCACAAGAAAAAGATATCCAGACAATCAACTTTGGTGTAGGTGTAACACCTACTTTTGTACACAGTCCTGCTCAAGATTTATCCATGACAGATCTTACAATGCAATGTGATCCGCATCAAGTATCGTCAGAGGACCAAGGGAGGTTAAATCGTTCAATATGCGACAGCCTCAAAGTTCGTTGTGAAAAATGCGGCATTCCAATTCATATAAAAAAAGATGGAAAAAACTGACAAGAGCATTAGATACCACATTCAATAACCTTCCATTCTATAATTAATTTTGATTGTGTGATACTGGAGGAGTTTGCATAAATTAGTTTAATACCCATTACACTTTGTTCACAGGTTTTAGGCAGATTACCTGTTCACAAATTTTCTTCTATACACAAGTCCGATAGTTGATGAACCTACAAAAGTTGCAGTCCAGTATAACCACAAATTATTAAAAACGCCTGAAAATACCGCAGGAGCAAGGGAACGAATTGGATTCATGGACGCACCAGAGATAAACGCCAAAAAGAAAATATCAAGTCCTATCATTCCACCTATTGCAATCCCACTAAAACCCCTCAATCCATTTGTGTGAACAACCAACATAATCACAGCCATCAAGAGTGCTGTTGCCAATACTTCTACCCCAAAAATCGTCCATATTGGGAAAGAGTAATCCGGAGCATTGATTCCAAGATGGGCTTCTGTACCAATGACATTCTTGACAAAAATTATTCCTAAAAACGCCCCAATTGTTTCTGCCGCAAAATAGATTGGCAGTTGAGTTTTTGTAATGTGCTTTGTTATAAAATATGATACAGTAACTGCCGGATTGAAATGGGCGCGTGAAATCTTACCAAATGCATACACCATCAAACAAACCCCAACAAAAGGAGCAAACGCTTCAAACCAAGATCCTATGGTTCCACCGGATTTTGCATTTAATATCACTGATCCTGTGGCGCAAACTACCACAACAAACGTGCCAATAATTTCAGCAAAAAATATCTTTTGATTGGAAGATAATTTGCTAGTTAGATTCAAGAGTTGTGACAAGTTCCTTTACCTTTTTTTCTATTTCGTTTCTTATCTCACGCACTTTCTCAATTGGTTTTCCCTTTGGATCCTCAATGCCCCAGTCTTGATGATTTCCAAGAAATACGGCTGGACATTCTGTTTGATCAATGCAACCCATGTTCACTTTTAGAAATGAAGACCGAATCAATTCCTCAGACAATTCTTTTGGTTTCTGTTGGCTAATATTTATCCCAACTTCTTTCATGGCCTCCACTGCAACTGGATTAATCTCTGGCGTTGGTCTTGACCCTGCACTGATTGGAATCCATCCATCAGGAGCATATTTTCTAAAGAATCCTTCTGCTATCTGACTTCTTCCAGCATTCTCTACACATACAAAGAGAATTTTTTTTCCTTCATTGTGTTTCCCAAAGAACTTCATGGTATGATCACTTTATTGCCCTGATGACAAGACTTGATATTTTTCTACCATTTACTTTTTCTCCTTCCATGTATGTTTTCTCTTCCAGAATGTCCACATTTTCAAAGCCAGCTTTTTTGATACTTTGAATATAATTCTCCTTTGTCAGTGCACCATCGATGCAACTACACCATTGCTCTGCATTTACTTGACTTGGCTCAATCTCTCTATCAGTTACAAGATCAGAGATTACCATCCTGCCTCCTTGCTTCAATATCCTATGAACTTCCCTGAATGCACCTGCCTTGTCTGTAGTGAGATTGATGACACAATTGCTGATAACAGCATCAATGGTACTGTCACCTACTGGAATGTTCTTTTCAATGTCACCTTTTAGAAATTCCACGTTAGTGTAATTGCCATCTATTGCATTTTTTCTTGCCTTGCCTAGCATTTCATCAGTCATGTCAATTCCTATCACCTTTCCTGATTTTGAGACCTTGTTTGCAGACAGGAATACGTCTATTCCAGCACCAGAGCCAAGATCTACAACTGCATCACCTTTCTGTAGATTAGCAAATTTTATTGGAGCACCGCATCCAACACCCAGGATCGCTGCTTCTGGAATTGATTTTAATTCTTCCTGGCTGTATCCGATAATTTTTGTAGCATCAATTAGAGAATCATCAGTATTGCATTCTCCCGGCATGCAACAACAGTTAGAATTACCTGTTAATGCGATCTTTCCGTATCTTTCTTTTACTTTTTCTTTGATTGTATCATCCATGTAATAGGTTTACCAAGTAAACCATTTAAGTTGTCAAGGATATACAATTGCAGTTGGTGTAAAAATGGAAACTAAGGGAAAGTCACTTCCGATGGCAAAAGACAGTTGCAGTTTTGAAGGGTATGATGCTTCTTCTCTAATGTCAGAGACAGCAAAACTAAGAAAAATAATCACCAAGAGAGGCACACTTGAGATTTTAATTCCTTTATGTTGCACTACGAAACCTGTAAGATACAAGCAATTCAGACAAGCTTTGAAGGGAATAAGTAGTAGAACTTTGGCAATCAGATTAAAAGAATTGGAAAAAAGCGGAGTATTGGAAAGATTATCGTATAACGAGATTCCACCCAGAGTAGAATACAAATTAACTAGCAAAGGACAGGAGCTTGTGGAATCAATGATTAGTCTTTTGCAGTGGATGAAGAAATGGTCTAAAACGAGATAGATTTACGGCATGGTAAGGTAAATACATACAACCAAACTAACTGTCCAGCACTAGTAGTGGAACAAATACAAGATTATGAAAATTTTTCCATCCTAGCAACTTGAACATCACTGGTATACAGTATGATTGCATAGTCTGGCATCAATGTCAGTAATATCTCTTCAACAATTTTTTCAGCGTTTCGTTCTGTCAGAACTATTTCAATTTTCATATTTTTTTCCTCAGGAAGCCCCTGTCCCCGCATGCCCTTGTCTCCCAGTCCGCTAACCTCGTAAGATGTATACCCAGTTATTTTGTGTTTTTTCAGCATTTCATATATTTTATTCTGTGCAAGTATTTCGCATGTTATTGTTAGTAGTTTAATGTTGTATAGTTTCATTTTGATCATCACTTGACTTAACCGAATAAACTTATCGAACTCAGATTGTGAAATGTTGTGGAAATTATCAAAAGTATAGGCAGTAATGCTATGATGATATACGGAAACGTAATTCCCAGTGAAGAGGTAATGTATAAACTAGGATTTGCCTTTGGTATGGCAACTCTAAGTACTGCTGGAGCTGCAATGAATGATGCACTTGCAAAGAGCACCCCAAACATGACCGCACCGCCAATGCTAAGACCAAGATAGTTTGCAATTATTACTCCAATTGTACCATTAAATGTCGGAATCAAAACTGCAAATGCAATCAGGAACGGTCCTACTTTTTTGATATCACTCAACCTTTGTCCTGCAAGTATTCCCATTTCAAGTATGAAGATTACAAGTGCGCCAAAAAACAGATCCTCAAAGACTGGTTTTATTGAGACAAATCCATGATCGCCTATGACATATCCAATCACGATACTGCCAAGGAGAATTATTATGGCTTTTCCAGTGATGGTCTCGCGTAGAATCTCCCGTATGTTTACAGCCTTGTTTTTTGTATCAGAATCAATATTTGTTCCGTTGTTCACATCATGAACAATCTCTGTCTTGGTATCTTGTTTTGTGATTTTTGAAAATGGTTCTTTTCTTCTTTTTAGCTCCTTTTCAACTGCCATATTTACAAGAAATATTGAAAATATCAGACTTATTGGTTCTAGCACTGCAAGTATTGCTGTTATGTATCCTTCAGATGAGATGTTCTGATTTTTAAGAAATGACAGCCCTACTGAAAATGTTACAGCGCCGACAGAGCCGTATGTAGATGCAAGTGCATACGAATCAAATATGTTGAATTTACCAAGCCTTCTTAAAATTTGATAGTGGTTTACAGTTATGACAAGTGCAAGAGCTACAGCCACTGCGATTGGAATTGCAAGGTGTTCAAGCCCGCTCTTTCTCATCTCCAACCCTCCATGCAAACCGATTGCTGCAAGCAAGTAAATTGGAAGAAACGCCGAGAGCTGCTCAGGTATTCGAAGATCTGACTTTATGCTGGCAGCTACTACTCCGAGTATAAAGAACAACACAATAGGAGTTAAAAGATTAGCTTGTACTATCTCGACAATATCCATTAAAAAATCACCCTAACGTAAAAAATTTACATCGTCACAGTTGAACTGAACATCATCTGGGATGATTATGAATTTCATTGAATATTTTTTTTCCATCTGAAGTTAATATTAAGTTATGGAATGACAAATCAAGAATCATCGAAAATGTTTTCAATTCATACTTGAACAATATGCGAGTTTGACACCATGGATGAATTTACTAGAACTAGTTCAATGCGGTACATTGGATCCAACTCGAAATCTTTCATGATTTATTTATCTTCAGTGCCATCTCCAAAACCTATTGCTGCTGCAAACCCGCGCCAATAACGCCTAACAAATCCATAGCCAATGACAGCCAATGAAAGCAGTAACACCAGTATAGCAATCTTGCTATAATCATAGGTGTCTTGAGGTGCAGAGTTGTCTATGTCAAAAGTCTGTGATGCCTTGCCACCCCAAATGTTGTATGCTTCAACTGTAGAATTTTTGTTTCTATCAGGTAGCATGACAGTGCATCCCTTTGTGCAAGTAATGTTTTGTGTCTTTCCATCTACTAGAACCTGAGAGTATGGCCCAAAGTTATTGTCAGGTCGAATTGATACAATTCCTCGGTATCTTGTACCGTTGAGTATATTATTTTGGTCCATGTTGACTACATATTTCCAATTTGTATCAAACTCAAATCCACGTTCTATAAGCGATAGTTGTTTTCCTCCGGCGGTGATGGTGACATTATACGGCGAGGGTTGTTCATACACCAAATTGAGAGGAAGATCAAGAGGATTTTGTGCAAATACTTGCGATATGTCTGGTATTACCATCGATGTAAGATGTGCTTGCAAATTTATCACTCCAGTACCTGTTGCTAAATTGTCTTTTCCATACATGTCATTTAGTACAATTCCGGCAAAGATTCTGTCTCTGTCATGGATGACCTTGGTTCGTATAAAGTCCTGTTCATATGCTGCATTCTCTAAATAATCAGGTATCATCTTCAAATCAAGTGGTATGTGATTTATGGAACCATCAGAGTGTAAGGCAATCACAATTACATCAGTACTAAATCTAGTATGTGGATATCCAAAATAATATTTTGAAAGATCAAGCTTGTCTAGTCCTGCAAAGTTTACAGATTGTAATGTATTGATTATCGTGGAATTATCATAACGTGTTTTTAATATGGTAAACAAAATTGGATGCTTGAATATTATATCACCGTATCCTGATTTTACAAACATGGCTACATTATTTCCTGGTTGTAACGAATTGCTTTGATATGTGAAATTATCATCTATGAAATTTGCAGAATGTGACTCTGACCATGCCATGGTAACATTTAGCGGTACAGGTGTTAGGATCTTGTACGCATAACTGTTATAAGAAAATGAGTTTATCTTGCTTCGCCTATATTCATGAACTCCCTGGTCCGCATCATCCGGTCCCCCGCCTTTGGACCCAAGATAATGCATGGCCACGGCAGGTCTGTTTCCAAATCCCCACCATTGGCCGTCTTTTAGCACCGTATAGCCATAACTTGAATTGTATACAGGATCATACTTTACAACCAACGCATCGGTCTTTGTAAATTGGCTTTGGCCAATCAATTTTCCAAGATTGTACACGGTTGTTTTATACATGAAAATGTGTTTTTTAATATCTGAGCTAGTTTCTGGGACCCAATTTGTCTGGCCCTGTGCATATTCATATGAAAATGTCCAAGGCTTTGCCCTAGAATATAGTAGTGTATCACCGCAAGATTTTTTTTGACATTCAAAATCTTTTTGCAGATACATATCTGATGAGTAGGCAGTATGTGCTGAAATTGTACCAACTCTTTGATTCTTCCATTGATATTGTGGATTGAAAACAATATTGATTCCATCCCAGACATAATATGTCCCATCTAGGTTTCTCATCATAAAACCGTCGGCATCTGTCAAGTTTTGTTTCGCCAGATCAATTGTTACTTTTGGAAAGATTATTTGAGGAGAATATGAGGTACTTCCAGCAGTACTACCTCTAAAACATGTACCGCCAGTTTGCGGATTGAAACTACAAATCAAGCCATATCCAAAAACAACTTGAGATAAGGTTGCTACACTTGATCCAATTCCAATCTCTGCATGTCCTGACGCTGTATATCCAAAAGACTGTCCTCCCCCTGATGATATTGGTGAAACTTGGATCTGACTAATTTGAAGACCATCTGCGTTTATTGGTTTTGGTTTGATTGACCAGCACCAGGAATTCCAGTGAACAGTGATTGCAAAATCAAATGCGTCGCCTGGATAAAACGTACCATCGGGATTACTGCGTGGCAACCCGTTGTACTGGGATGGAGTTGTATGTATGTCCAACCAAACTTTGCAGCCAGGAATGATCATATCTGCAGAAGATACTGGCATCATGGAAGGAGAAAACAGGATCAATGAAATTAGTGTCAGACCAACGATTTTCTTCACGCAGATTAAGAAAAATGATTTTAAAAAGCAAAATTATCGCAGTGGAAATTCAAAGATTGAACCATATGTTGTCACAATCTGCATTTTAGTGCCCGATGTACCAGTTGATATTATCACGGGTTCTTTTACTGGTAAAAATTTGGTTTGTGTACCATTAACAAATGTAACAGCATAGGATTGTTGTTGTACTGCGTCCACCATGACCCTGTCTAAATTAATATTTTCAAGGCCAAAATTTACTATTTCTGCCTCTGAACCCGTGCTTGTGTCTCTTCCTGCTACAAAAGATATGCTCTCTGACATTCTCTTTTGGGACGAGTCTAGCATTTCATAGGCACTTTGTTGCTGATTGTTAAATTGGTTAGATGATGATATCATTACAACCCCTGCAATGGCAAGAGCTACTGTAAACATCAGGATTGTAGAATATATCTCGGATATGCCTCTTCGTTGCATCACAATCACAAGATATGGTAGATTTAAAGCACTTGATCGATGATTTTTTCTTTCATATGTTTTATCTGAATTTTATTACTGAAAAATATGTGTTAACGAACTTGCAAGATAAACGGTTGTCTGAATCATATTCTCTTAGTCAACATCTTTAGTATGCCATTGTTAAATTGTATTCGAGTCTTTTTTTATTTTTTAATCATAGTTACCATGTCTGCGAATATCCGCCGCACCGTTTCTGTGAGTTCTTCACATGAAGAGTTAGTCGTTTAATTCTTCATATTTTTTTAAAATGTCATTGTAAAGATAAATTTCTGCCAAACGATACCTATTATTTCCTTCAATTGATTCTATGACATTTTTGATTGCCATAAATCATAACTGTGATTCTACCATAAATCATCGGGTTTATTTTAGAATAATTCAGTATTCTTACAGAATCGAATCTGAGTGGATGTCAAACTACATAGTCCCATTTTGACATTTTACACATTATTGATATTCAAGAGCAATTCACAACAGAGATTTTAGAATGTAAGTTTTAGGTTAAAATTTAGATATGATAAGTTCTTGAGGTTTTTGTTCACTAGTTTAATTCCTTCTTCAAAACACGGCAGACAAATACCGATAGTGGGTTTGCTTGAATTTGTTCAATATCCACTCATTTTGTTCCTGTGTTTGACTCATTTTTGATCGCATTTGATAGTAAAAGCTAAAACTGAGTTCTATGTACAACGAAGTTGATCACTCCGAGTAGTACACTAAGAATGGTGAACGTGATAATGGTTATTTTCATATATTTGTGAGCCTTTTCTTTCTCATAATACTTTCTAGGAGTTACTCCACGAACAATGAAGATAACCATACTTCCAAGAAGCAAGCCTACTACGTTTGATATTACAAGTAACAAACTACCACTGTAAATCTGTGGATTCAATAAAGACAAGCCAATGCCAGTTACAACAGCCGGAGGTACTAATGATGCTGCTATTGCA
>JARCRW010000052.1 GCA_029850515.1 Nitrosotalea sp.
TGATGTAATTGCTGTCTTTGCCTTTTGTGTTGTTGAAAAACCCATGTTGAGAACGACAAAGGCTAAAGCTGCAGCAACGATTACGAATGCTATCATAACTATTGCAGACTCTATACCGATGACTCCTCTACGAGTCTTTCTGCTTCTTACTGCCAAGTTCATTGTTTTTGGGATTGTGTTAGGTGGTATTATCAACAAGTCTGTGTGAATTGAACAAACAAAGATCTCAGTGTAAAAATCCGATTGTTTCTTACAATTTGACAATCTCCTATGATACCTCTTGTATGTTTATTCTACGCATACGTTATCATATTAGGCGGAAATTGAGTGAAAATATGATAAAAAAATGAGTCGTCCTGTTGATTGTAAATTGATTAATTATTCTTTGTTGGATGTGAATTAAATGAGTAATACGCTGTTGAGACCTGAAGAGTCTAACTCGTCTTTGCGTCAACAAAATGCCAAAGAGAAAGGCTGTAATTTTACACTTGAGCGAGTCGCAGAACTATCGGAAATACTTGCAAGTAAAGTAGAGTCGGCAATAAATGAAATTGAGCGACTAAACGGACAGACACATATGATTGCAATTAATGCAAGAATTGAGGCAAGTAGGGCAGGCATGGCAGGAAAAGCATTCTCTGTAGTGGCAGAGCAAATGAATGATCTCTCTGGCAAAATTGGTATAGTTAGCAAGAAGATGAGAGATGAAAGTCGGGGCTCTATAGACGAATTGGGAACTCTGATAAAAAACCAGGCAACAATTGTGCGTGGAACAAGACTTTCTGATCTTGCACTGACTAACATTGATCTAATCGACAGAAACTTGTATGAACGATCATGTGATGTATGTTGGTGGGCCACAGATGATAGTATTGTAAGTGCACTATGCAGAAAGACAAAGGAAAATTACGATCTTGTATCCAAACGACTTGGTATTATATTGAATTCCTATACGGTATATTTTGATCTGGTATTGTGTGATCTTGATGGGAATATAGTGGTAAACGGTAGGCCCAAAAGTTATCGGTCTGTTGGAATGAATGTGAAAAATACAGAATGGTTCGCAAATGCTATGAAAACTGGTAGCGGGAAAGAGTTTGGTTTCCAAACTGTTAGCAAATGTTCTGTAGTAAATAACGAATTAAGCCTTGTATTTTCTTGTACGGTACGAGAACATGGAGAACAAAACGGTGCCATAATAGGTGTTCTGGGGGTTGTATTTAGATGGGAAGAGTTTGCACAAAAAATTGTCAAAGGTGTGCACATTGCTGATGAGGAAAAAGATAAGACAAGAATTTGCATAGTGGATGAAAACGGTCTTCTCCTTGCAGATTCAAAGGATATGATACTTGAGAATAATATGGAATTCCTGGGTAAAAATGAACTTTTCAAAGAGAAAAAAAGCTTCACCATATCTGATTATGATGATGAAAAATGCTGTATTGCTCATGCTCTATCCTCTGGTTATGAGACATATGCCTCGGGATGGCACTCTGTAATTATTCAAAAGATACAAGCCTAAAATTTGTGTATGGTTGAGTTCTAGAAAGGGTATTGCTGGGCACGATCAATCACATTGGATGCCAAAATGGTCTGCAATATAGCCATGGTATGCGTAATTGTTTTAATTCTTCAGGTCGGACTTGATAATGGTGAATAATATGCCAAACAATAATCCGTCTGATGACATTTGGAATATTGCAAGAATGCAAGATTTTGAACCATTGAGCAAAGCCGATGGATATCGCTGGGGGCTCTCACACATAGGATATGTCAGGAAGGAATTATTAAAACTAGAAGAGCGTGCACTGGCAAGACGTGATGTAGGGTTGTTGCATGATATAGTTTCCTCAAAACTTCGGGCAACAGAGGTTGAAGAAGAACTCAGAAAGAAACTTGTAGATGCAAACAGGAAAACTGAAAATTCTAATTCTGAATTTTAAATTATTTTAATGCAAAAGTTTTGCATTAAAACCACATACTCATTCCCATGTATGATCAATTCAAACACACGTGAACATATTATGGTTCTATATGATAAACTGACATTAGGATGAACTTTAACTCAATTTTCAAAAAAAGTCTTAAAACAAAAATTATTGCGATGGTCAACGTAGCCTCGGCTGTTTCCATAGCGACTATTTCCGTTGCAAGCTATTCTGCCGCAGGTCATGCTACTGGCAGTGATGATACTTTACGATATGTTGTAACAGGCATTATAATGCAAGGCGTTGTGGGAGTATCCGCATATTTTATGGCGCGCTCTATTGCAAGACCAATACTCAGAATGACGTCTATTGCAGAAAAAATCAGCCAGGGTGATCTCACAGTGAATTTATACGAATCAAAATCACATGACGAGCTTGGAAAACTAATTAATACATTTAATGACATGGTTGTTAGCTTGCGTCATTTAGTATCTCAAGTACGAAATGGCTCATCTCTTGTTGCTTCAAATTCTGAACAGGTGGTCTCTTCAACCGAGCAAATGAATTCGTCGGTACAACAAATATCTTCTACAATAGAACAAATATCAAAGGGTTCACAGATCCAAGCCCAAGAGCTAGAGGAAACAAGCAAAGTAGTGGCCAATCTTACCAACGATATGAAAAAGCTGGCCTCAAAAGCAGGAATGACTGCAGACCTTACAAAAGAGGTAGGACTGATATCTGCGACGGGTTCAAAATCTGCAGCAGAGGCAGATTTTAGAATGTCAAAGATAATCAGCGTTACAAACGAGTCTGCGAAAAAGATAAAAGAGTTGGCAGCACGAAGTGGGGAGATTACTGCAGTTGTCGATGTGATACGAAAAATTGCCGACCAAACTAATTTGCTTGCACTTAATGCTGCCATAGAAGCTGCACGAGCAGGCGAGGCGGGAAGGGGATTTGCAGTAGTGGCGGACGAAGTAAAAAGACTTGCAGAGGGTTCCGCTAAATCATCTGAAGAAATAGACGGTTTGATAAAACAGATACAGGAAGATGCAAAGGCTACAGTACTGAGCATAGAGGGTGGCACTAAGGAAGTATTCGAGGGCAGAATTGTCATAGACAAGGCATTAAAGGCACTCAACGAAATAGCTTCCAAAGTAACCGAAGTGTCAGTAAATGTACTAGATGTAGCAAATGTTACACAAGTTCAAGTTAGCGCGATAGAACAGTTGTCAAAGGCTGCTTCTGAAATAGCAGCAGTTTCTGAACAAAATGCTTCTGCAACTGAAGAAGCTTCTGCTGCTACTGAGCAGCAAACTGCTGGAACTCAAGAAATTGCGGCATCGGTGCAAAAGATGGCATGCATGGCAGATGATCTAACAAAGATTACTGCCGGTTTTAAACTTCCAGAAGATCAAACTTCTAAAACGAGAAATATGGTTGAAATCAATGAAGGGGTAACGACATAATGAGTGAAACAATTATTGAAGGAAATTTACAGATGGTTGTATTCAGTCTATTTGATTCCAAGTTACACAAAAAAGAAGAATATGGAGTTTTAATAGAACAGGTCAGAGAGATACGTCAGTTGGAATCTATTACTAAGATACCTAATGCCAAGAGCTATGTCAGAGGTGTGATGAATTTGAGAGGGATGATTGTTCCAGTAATAGACGTAAAAGAAAAACTTGGCTTTTCAAGTGATGGAATTATCAGTCAAAAAGCACGAGTTCTTGTAGCTGATGTTGATGGAAATCTAACTGGTCTTTTGATTGATGAGGTTGATCAAGTTATGAGAATTACGTCAAAAGAAGTTGAAACTAGTCTTTCTGGCGGTCTTGAGTCTCTTGGGTACATCAAGGGCGTGGCTAAAATTTCAGGCAGGTTGGTTGTAATTTTGGACATGGGAAAACTCTTGGAAGATACTACGTTCTCTGCACCGGGGACATAACATGTCTACAACTAGTGCAGTCAAAGTACTGATTGTGGATGATGCATCATTTATGAGAGTTGTACTACGGGATATACTGGTATCACACGGATTGGTATCTCAAATATAT
>JARCRW010000053.1 GCA_029850515.1 Nitrosotalea sp.
ATCTTGTACATCGTATTATTAATTGGTGTAAAAATATTCACCGTATTCATCATCACAAATTCTTCTTTTCACTTAAATAATAATTAAAAAAAATGTGATCGTTGAAAATTAATGCATTACTAGTTGTTACGATGTTTCTCACTAGTGCCATGATTCTACCTGTTGGCTTGTCATATGAACAAAGTTACGGTGGCACAATGCAGCCATCTGGTAATCAAACTAGTATGAACCAGACCATGACGGTGCATACTAACTCTACCAGTACAAATGCCACCATGATTATGCATGATAATGCAACTATGGTCATGTCTGCTAATACTACACGCACCAGCACAACTGTAACTCCACCGGCTACTAATTCTACAACTTCCCAGTCTAATTATACGCAATCTGCTCAACAAGTATCTGATTTTATCCACTCTGCAGTTGCAGACTTTAAACAACAGGGTGCTGAAACCCTTAAAGTCATGCTGGACTGTAGAGACAGGGTTCAGGCTGCTGCTCCGGGAGATATTGATTCTATTAAACAAGACTGTTCAATACAACTTAATGCCATCACTGCAAAATATCAAGACGAGCGAACTCATTACCATGACTTGATAAAACAATACAGATCAAGTGTGATGGTTTTCTTGGACGATGCACGAGGACTTTCTGTAAGTCCAGCGACGCTTGATAATGCAATCACACAGCTTGGCATGATGATGCACAATACCGTATCAAATAGTACCGTGATGGGTTTTACAGCCACCAGGAACAATACTCATTGTGTAAACCCGCCTGGCGGACCTGCAATCTGCTAAATTCTTCTCTGACAACTCCACAAGATATTTTACTAGTCCATAAATTTTACAAATAAAATGAAATCAATAAATTTCACACTTCTTGCCGATGAATCGCTTGCAAAGGATTTTGGAAAAAAAGGTACTACTACTGACATTACAATTTATGACAGGAAAGAATCTGGAGTTTTACGCACTTGGACTGTGCCAACCTCATTTCCAGACAAAATCCAGTCTTTGTTTCAGGCCATAAACATGGGCGAATATGTACTATTTCATGTAACAAAACTTGATAAATTTACAGGCGAGCAAATAATTGCACTTGATATGCTTGGTAAAAAACAAGGAATTCTTTCTCATTCTTTTGATGTTGACAAGAACATGTTGCTTTCAATGATAAAAGGAACAGTTGTAGAGCAATACAAATTGGTAGAAACTGAAAATCTCAAAAAGGAAATTGATCTGCTAGAGCCGGTCTCAAAAGATGGCAGCCCACAGATTGTGATAGATCATTGTTTTGATGTAAAGGGCGTAGGCACAGTAATTCTTGGCAAAATAACACAGGGCAAGATCAAAGTATATGAAAATCTCAAACTGTTTCCAAAAGGAACAGATGTTGTGATAAAATCCATTCAAATGCATGATGATTCCGTGGAAGATGCAGTCTCCCCTGCAAGAGTTGGCTTGGCAGTAAAAGGTGTAGTGACCGATGATGTTCAGAGAGGGGATATACTCTGTATGTCAAACACAATGCTGATTTCCCAAGAAATTGAGGTCGATTATGTACAAAGTAAATTCTTTAAAGACAAAGTTTCTGAAAACCAGATGTTTCTTGTAAACATTGGATTGCAAATACGACCTGTCAAAATCGTCTCTCTGAATCCTATGAAATTGTTGCTTGGTAAATCTGCGGTATATGAAAAAGGGGACACATGTGTTATTTTAAAACCTGAATCTGCCTCTATTCGCATTGTAGGCAGCGGGAAAATCCTAAAATAATTTTAAATTTTCTCTCATAATATGTTTTTTAAATTCACTAAAATAGATCTACCCAGTACACATTGTAAGATTTGACTCATCTTGACACTGTTGCGCTTACGTCATGGTCTGTTCTTACAGCTGTCTGCATGATATCTATTGGTCTAATCTATAGGCTATTTACTAAAGCCAAGAAAAATGAATCACGTCCATCCTGAAAGGCTAATTCTATCCATGAACCAATTGCAAGTTGCACAATTTTTAGCTGAATATCTATGATGTTACTTTCTCTCTTCCTTTGTTATCTTCCATTCTCCACGTGAAAATCTGGGAGATTCAAATTCAATCTGGCCTACAACTCTATCGCCTTTCTTTACAATCCCGTACTCATTTTTTGCAACTTTTGCCAAAAACTTTCTTGTCTTATAGCCTCCCTCTATGACCTTGATCTTAAAGCGCTTACTTGCTCTCATCGTTATCTCTCTTGCAGCCTTTGGGTCTCCAATCAACGAAAACATTTCAAACGAACCAAAGTTTTTTGTTTGAATTTCATAATTGTATAACCTTGCCTCAAACTTCCAACCCATCTTTTTTGCTTCCTCATTCATCCACTCTACTGCTTGTATACCATATCCTATCTCAACACCAAAAGTTTCCGAATCCATTTGATCTAATCTTGATCTAGTTGAATATAACTTGAAATAACGATCTAAGTAATATTATTAGCAAGAGTCAGTTACATGTTTGTGTGAAACGTACTGCCGCTGACATACGCAAAACAATAGAATCAAACTGGAAAGAATATCTCTCGCGTTACGGTAATCTATTTTCATCTAATCATATTGATGGTTCCACTCCACCATCTGTCTTTGTTGGGGCATATGGCTATCCAAAAGTCTTGGTAGGTCCGATGCTACCTCCTGTTCATGGTGACACAATGATCTTGGATTCTCCAGAAAAATGGACAGGAAAAAGTCTCGAGGATATAGTGAACTATAGGCTAAGCCTGGTACGTGGCATAAAACCTGTAAAAATAGACGATGTGGGGCAAAAATACATTGAAAACCTCCAAGAGATGTCCATGTCTGAAAGATCGACTGACGCAGAATTGGAACTAGTAAAAAATGCGTCTCCGGTTGTCACAGTTGACAGGGATAGCCCCATTTTTGGACCGATTGGGGAAATAAAGTCTGCAAAATTTACAAACTCATCGTCTGACAAAAATATACAGAGAACATTTTATGACCGCGATCTCTTGGCTCAGGATGCAATGGTGGAACTCTACAACAGAGGCATTGAAATTTCGCGAATCCAAAAATGTTTTAGCGTTGGAATGTTTGGAAAAAACAGAAAACTTGTTCCAACCAGGTGGAGCATCACTGCAACAGATGATATTGTCTCAAAATCTCTTATAGAAAAAATAACTGAATATGCAATGTTGGATATTTCTTTGGTATTTTCATACGGTCACTTGGGTAATTTTTTTGCGGTTGTCATGTTTCCAAGTAGGTGGATGTTTGAAATGCAAGAGGCATGGTATGATGAACAGGGAAACGTAGGATTTGGCTCTGATTTTGAAGATATTGCAGGCATGACACATTATCCAGAAACTGCTGGAGCTCACTTTGCTTCAAGGCTTGCAGTATCAGAATATCTTGCTGAAAACAAAATTCAAGCAGCTGTCATGGTACTTCGTGAAATACGACCAGAATATGCAGTACCAGTGGGAGTGTGGCAAGTGCGAGAAGGCATTCGTATGGCATTAAAACAAACGCCATCAGTTGTTCCCAACTTTCAAGAAGGACTGGATCTTGCTTGCAAAGGACTGAGCATTGGAAAAAAAGAATGGCTTGCACACAGTAAGCTGTATTTGGCCAAAAAACAAAAGTCAATATCAGATTTTTTCTAGTTACTAGAGTTTTTATTTAACACACTTTGGACTTAATTTATTGCAAAACAAAAGTATTATCTTTGCGATAGCAATACTTGCCTCCCCTGTGTTGTTTGCACTCATAGTATTTCCCAACACATTCAGCCTTGGATGGAATCAAGGTAGGGGTGGCTTTCTTTTTGCAACGGCATTTATAGCAGCAGAGCTAATTGGTCTGAAATTAGAAATTCCAAAAAAACGTTTATTGGCAGCAATTCCGCTTGCCGTGATAGTAATACTGTATCTTATCGG
>JARCRW010000054.1 GCA_029850515.1 Nitrosotalea sp.
CTCAAGCAAAAACTCTTTACAAAAGTAAGAAGTCCGAGTCAGGTCATACAACAGCAAACACCGGAAGCATCCACAGAACCATTGGCCCAGACAAGTCAATAATCAGTTCAAAAATAGCGACCCAAGCTGTAAATGGTATAAATTAGAGATACTTTATCGAGTCAACATGAAGAAATCTGTGGAAAATCTTGCAACAAGTAAGATTACTGGTGGTAGAAGATATCCTCTCAGATCAAGACGAAAATACGAAATAGACAGATATTCGGTAGAGGCAGTGCCAGGAGAACAAGTAACTATAACTCGTAAGACTAGGGGAGGAAATCAAAAAACATCGTTAAAGACAACAAATGTTGTCAACTTGACAGTCCCAGGTTCCAAAGTTAAAAAACTAAAGATCCTCAAGGTATTAAAAAATCCATCAAACAAAGACTATGAAAGACGTGGAGTAATTTCAAAAGGCGCAATTTTAGAAACAGAGGCAGGTCAATGCAGGGTAATTTCAAGACCTGGTCAAGACGGCGTAGTAAATGCAATCTTGATAAAGTGATAAGATGAAGGATTACGAACACGTCGTAATCTGGCTTGACTATTTCAATAAGACCATCACAAAGAAAATGGGCAGAAAGGTTTCTCGTGAAAAGAGCATTTTTGACCCATCACTAAATGAATTGATTGCGGCTGCCAAGGCTGCTGGATTGGAACCAACCGAAACAAATGATCAGGTCAGGTTTCCAAGACGACCATATGTAAGGTCAGGCTACATAACACTTGCAAAGGCCAAGCCAAAATCCAAAATGATTTCTGCAATTTCTGAAAAACTAGTTTCAAAAAGAGCCAAACAGTCCAAGTAAATATCCATTATAGCTTGCAGCTAAAGTAATGTTGACAGAACCATATTGATAACAGTATTTTGTTGAGAATTCAATTGCAGGAGGTAGGCGAAGTATTACATCTAGCGAGTAGCGGTAGAGTCATCATTAGACTCACAAAACAACTAAGAGACAACCAGATAGTTGTAGACAATTCTGGAGTCAAAGTCGCCAAAGTATCAGAAATGATAGGTCCTGTTGATGCGCCATACGCGTCGGCAGTTCCGCTTACCAACAACATAAAAAAACAAATCGGAAAGAAAGTTTTCATCGTCGAAGAAACTCCTGTGATGAGACCAAAACGATTCAAAGGTAGAAGAAGATGACCACAATAACAGAATTACAAACACATTGCCCGGAATGTCGTTCTAATTTGATTGACGACACTCACAGCGGCGAGAAGATTTGTTCAGGCTGCGGATTGGTCGCAATGGAACAGATGCCAGATTACGGAATTGAGTCAAGAGCAACAAATCCTGAAGAAAAAATGAAGTTGACAAGAGCATCAGGACAAACAAGTTATGCACAACATGACTTGGGAATCAGGACAGAGATTGCAATGGGATCAAAAGACTTCAGTGGAAGGACAATATCAAGCGATATGGCAAATCAGATGTACAACCTAAGAAAATGGCAGACTAGGATAAGGGTTGCATCACCAGAAGAGCGAAGACTTGCAAACATTTTGGCAAAAATAGGAGAAACGTGTCATGTCCTATCACTTCCAAGAAATGTTATCGAGTCAGCATCCATGATATACAGAAACTTTCAAGGACAGGCAGATGCAAAAGGCAAATCAGTTGCTTGCATGTCCGCTGCAACAATTTACATGGCATGCAAACAATGCGATGTTGTAAGATCCCTTGATGAGATCTGTGCTGCAACAGGAAGTTCAAAGGAAGATAAGCTTAATGTCAAACTGACAGCAAAATATTATAGAACACTTGTGATGGAACTTGGTTCTAAAACAGCACCCACCGTAACTCTTGAGAAATACATATCAAAAATAGCAAATCTGGCAAAGCTTGAAGTTCGTGTAGAAAGACTTGCTGCAGAAATTGCAGAAAAGACATCAGATCACAGTCTTGCAGACGGAAAGGCACCAAACGGGTTGGCTGCTGCATACCTATACATAGCATCAACCCTTCTTGGACAGAGCATCCTTCAAAGAGATGTCTCAAGTGTTGCAGGAATAACTGAGGTCACAATACGAAACAGATGCAAAGAAATTCTCACGGCATACAAGATGAAAGTGACATTACGACAATCAGTAGTTAAGAACTAACCCTTTTTCTTATTTTTATATTCAATCAAAGATCAGGTTTTCAACCTGCCACAGTAGTTTCTGTCAAATATCTCAAGTCCACTAGATTAGAGAAACATAGTGTATGTTGTTGCTGAGACGTTTTCCTGCCACACATCTTGCATATTTTTTGTGTTGTTTTTCTACACTGGTTACACCAGAGGTGTTTTACAAGTTCCCCTCCACAAATTCTACAACTCTCATCAGGCATTATACAATCACACTTTGTAATGAATAGATCTTTGTTTTTAGCAGAGTGTAAATAGATCCAGTAGTACACCATAGAATTCATTGTGATTCCATCGGCAAACATACTACACACTACACATGACAAATCATATCCCATGATAAATAATTGAAGAAAATAAAAAAGGAAGGATATCCTTTATGGATATGACCAGAGCTGTTGACCGTTGAATTTCATTTCAGAAATACCCTTCTTGTCTATCTCTTGTACTGCACTTGGTAGTGGTACATACAATAGTTTTGTAGAGTATTGCTGTCCGTCTGTTACAAACCAGTAGATCATGTGGACAAGATCCTGTGCCTTTTGCTTATCCATACCCTTGAGTTGTTCAAGGTTTGGATTCACCAACAGATAGGTAAATGTTGCAATTGGATATGCATTTGGACCTGGCGCATCATTGATTGATACAGTACTCCAGACCCCATCAGCTGACGGTAGTGAGGGTGCTGCTCCAGATGCGGCAGCTGCTGTGGTATCCACAGTAGCATCAAGAAATGCAGTCTTGTCATGGTTCTGGACATAAGCATATGTCATTGGAATTTTAGATGCCAGTTTATTGGTCTTGGCATATGCCAATTCAACATATCCCATAGATTCGGGAACTTTCTTCACTATTGCTGCCACTCCGGCATTACCAGAGCCTCCCATTCCAGATGGCCATGGAACAGATGTCGAATGTCCTATTCTACCACTCCAATCAGAACTTACTTGTGAAAGATAGCTAGTAAAGGCAAACGTTGTGCCAGAGCCATCAGATCTGTGTACAAGAATAATCTTATTCCTGTCAGCCTGCAATGCTTTCGCAATAGTCAGATCAGTTTGGAGTTTCACAATTTGTGGATCATTCCATGTAGAAATCTGACCCAGGTAGATCTTTGCTATTACATCTCCAGTTAACAAGAGTCCATTTTTTTGAACTCCTGGAAGATTATACGTAATAACTATTGCACCGATCGATTCCGGAATAGTTAGTGTTCCCTTAGGAGCCTTTGCAATTTCTTTTGATTGCAATGGTGCATCTGTCCCTGCAAAGTCTACTTTCTTTGTTGTAAACAGCTTAATGCCTGCTCCACTACCTATTGGTTGATAATTCAACGCGATTCCGGGATATAGTTTGTTATATTCAACTCTCCACTTGTCAATTATTGGAAATGCAAAAGTTGATCCCGCTGCATTGTAGTTGTACTTATCGCTGTCACCAGGTGTTGGAGGTGCAGATTCTGCACGCGCACTAAGAACAGTTGTCGGCATTATTAGAACTAGCATTAATGCTAGTCCTAAGAAGATTTTTTTTGTCATCAACTGTATGTGAAAGATTTGTTTATTTACACATAATCGACATAGATCACGTAAATAGCTACATGTTACGTTGAGGCATCTAATTCATTTTTTGATCAACATATGCTATGAAGAATCATATTGTAACAATGAATTTAAAAAAATCAAATAATTATCACTGCGTAATTTTTGCATAATAAAAAAAGAAAAAGGGATTTAGATTTTTGGATTAAATCTGAATCCAGTCTTATATGAAACTGCAATTATCGACATAATTGCAATTGCAAGAACTAGAATTGAGATAGGTCCAAATTCTGGAACTGCGCCACCGTTGAATGTCACTTTAGCAAGTCCGTCTTCATCAATCTTTTTGATCGTATCAGGCAGAGGAACATACAACAAGCCGGAAGCATATTGTTGCCCATCATGGACGATATAATTGAGGAAATTCACTACCTCATTAGATCTATCCTGTGTCTCTCCATTTACTACACTCAAGTCCTTGTATACCATCACATAGGTCAGTGTGGATATTGGATATGAGTTACTTCCCGGTTGATTTACTATCGATACCTGACTCCAGTCACTATCTGCTGCCGGCAAGTTGTTGCCTGCTGCAGCCGCATCTGCCGCAACAGTGTCAATAGTGGGTTCTACAAAGGAAGTACCATCTGCATTTTGGACAAATGCGTATGTCATTTTGTTTTGAAATACATACGCCAATTCTATATACCCAATAGCATATTGTGTAGTCTTTACTATGGTTGCAACACCTGCATTACCCGAGCCTCCAGTACCAACTGGCCACGGAACTGTTTTACCTTCACCCACTTTGCTCTTCCAATCTGGACTGACTTTAGAAAGATAGTCAGTAAAGGCATATGTTGTTCCAGATCCATCGGATCTGTGAGCTATGATTATCTTTTGGCTAGGTAGGTTTACTCCAGGATTAAGACTGACTAGTGCAGGATCATTCCATGAGGTAATATTCCCCATAAAGATCTGTGCAATAACAGGTCCTGTTAGTTTTAGTCCTTTATCAATTCCAGGAAGATTATAGGCAATTGTTATTCCACCTATTGAGTCTGGAAGAGTCAAGGCCCCAGGCGCTTGTGCTGCTTCAGAGACAGATAATGGAGCATCAGATGCTGCGAAATCTACACTCTTTTGTTCCAAGAGTTTTATTCCAGCTCCACTTCCAATCGACTGATAGTTTAGGTTGATGTTCTGATGTATCTTATTGTATTCAACTCTCCAAGTATCCATTAATGGAAACACGAAGGTTGATCCTGCCCCTGTGATCGTATAAGATTGAGTAGTCTGTGCACTTGCATGCAAGGACATTGTGGGCACTATCAGGATTAACATCAATGTTAATCCCATAATGACTTTATTAGTCATACATCGACAGGAAAGGTATACTATTTACCCTTGGTCAACATAGTTTGCATATTAATTAATAATCTATATAGATTAGATTTGTGAAAAAAAATTGTAAGCAGAACTAACGGTATGTTCTTGCGCCTGTAACAATATAGCTTACAGAATCTCCTACAAATGCAGCATGATCGGCCATTCGTTCCATATATCTGAGAACCAGTGCATCAGCAAGAGCACATTTTACATTGTTCAATGTGATCAACATTGGCAAATGTTTGTTGTAGTATTTGTCAACAAGATCTTCATCAGTTCGTAATTCCTTGGCTTTTTCTAAATCAAGCGTTGCAAAACACTCGACTGCAAGTCTAACCATCTGTTTTATCTCACCTGAAAGAGTATAAACCACTTCATTTTTACAATCAGAAAGATCACCAAAAGTATCTCTAACCAATGTTATATCATATGCATATCTTCCAAGTCGGGTAAACCCGTACGAAATTTCAAGTGAAGAGCGTACGAGTCTAAAATCACTTGCCACTGGCTGATATCGTAAAATTATTTCAAATGTAAGTTCGCCTACTTTATCATATAGATCCATCATTTGGCTTGAGAAATCATGTACTTCTTTTCTTGCATTTTGTCCACCCAAATACGCATCAATTGCAAGATTTGTACATCGAATTGACAGATCACACATTTGCTTCATCATTTCTGACAAATTTGCCAGATGTGGATCTATGAGACGTGTCATAATTATCCAAACTGACCTTGAACATACTTTGCAGTTATTTCATTTCTAGGATTTTCAAAGATTTGTTTTGTTTCACCAAATTCTACCAAGTCTCCAAGATACATAAACCCAGTATAGTCCGATATCCTAGTTGCCTGCTGCATGTTATGTGTTACAATAATTATAGTATATTCCTTTTTCAACTCTTGTATCATTTCCTCGATTTTTTGAGTTGCGATTGGATCAAGGGCGGAAGCGGGTTCATCCATCAAGAGAACCTCGGGCTGTATAGCCAGTGCTCTTGCAATACACAGACGTTGTTGTTGGCCTCCTGAAAGACTCATGCCTGGCTTTTTCAAGTCTCCTTTTACTTCATTCCACAGTGAAGCCATCTTAAGACATCCCTCTACCACCTCATCGATTATTTTTTTGTCTTTTACTCCGTTGAGTTTCAGCCCACATGCCACATTATCATAAATAGACATCGTAGGAAATGGATTTGGTTTTTGAAATACCATTCCTATTTTCCTCCTATTGATTATAGGATCTACCTTATTAGAATAGAGATCTTCCCCATCAAGCAAAACTCTTCCTGTCAATGTTGCATTCTTTGTAAGCTCATGCATTCTGTTTAGACATCGAAGAAATGTTGTCTTGCCACATCCAGAAGGCCCTATGAGTGCAGTAACAGCCTTGTCACGGAACTTCATTGAAACATTTTTGACTGCAATGATGCCATCATAGCTTGCAGAGATATTTTCTGCAACGAGTTTGTACTTTACATCTTCGGTAGAGTTATCTTTCAATGGAGTCTTCGTCATTGTTTCCATCATGACATACTTCCTAGTCTTTTGAACTTTAATAGGGTTTGTCCCTTTCTCCGTAAGAACAAGTATCTTACTCCAATATTTATGGAAAGAACCAGAATTATCAAAACAAATGCCGCCCCCCACCCCTGAGTTACTGAGCTATCATATGGAAGGGATGAAAGTCTCCAGATCCTAAGTGGAAGTGCATCAATTGGTCCATCCAAACCTTGTATGAATTGACTACTTCCAAGAATTGTAAATACAAGAGGTGCTGTTTCTCCAGCAATTCTTGCAACAGATAACAAAATTCCTGTCACAAGACCACTTTTTGCACCGCTGAGTACTATTGTAAAAACTACTCTCCATCTTCTAATTCCAAGAGCATAGCCTGCTTCCCTATATGTGACAGGCACTAACTTGAGTGATTCTTCAGTTGTTCTCATTACAATAGGCAGCATAACAATTGAGAGTGCAAAAGATCCGGCCCAGACAGAAAAGCCTCCAACAGTTAAAACAATCAAGATAAATGTAAACACTCCAATTACAATTGTTGGGAATTCTGCAAGAACGTCATTGAAAAATCTTACAGTCCTGCCATACTTATTGTTGCCATATTCCGAGAGAAAAATTCCGCCCATAACACCAACTGGGACTCCGATGAGACTAGATAACCCGATAAGTACCAAAGTTCCTTGAATGGCAGGGCCTATTCCACCTAGATCATTACTTCCAACTGCTCCAGGTATTTCAGTAAGAAAATTCCAGGATAACGCAGCAGCTCCATTACTAAAGACATTAACCAATATAGCTACAAGTGGAACAACAGCGACCACCACGCATAGAAATACAATGCACTTGACTACTTTGTCCAGAACAAGCCTTCTACCAACATTATAGCGAAAATGTTTTCTAAATTCAGCTCTTTGTTCTACAGTTATCATGCCAGTACTGCTCCTTCGTGTGATTTGATCACCTTTGCAACAAGAAGATGTGCAACTACATTTATTGCAAAAGCCAAAAGAAATAGAATTAGTCCAATACCAATAAGAGCTGCCAAATGGAGACCTCCTTGAGAAGCTTCTGCAAACTCATTTGCCATTATACTTGACAATGTCTGTCCAGGTCCAAATAGAGAAGATGGAAAGGCTGCCGCACCTGTTGCGTTTCCTATCAACATTGTAACTGCCATCGTTTCCCCCACAGCTCTTCCAAGACCCAATATTATAGCGCCAATCAATCCAGATTTTGAATATGGTAAAACTGCAATTCTGAAAACTTCCCATTTTGTTGCTCCAAGCATGTATGCAGCTTCACGTTGACTGTTTGGTACTGCCAACATGATCTCTTTTGAAATAGAAGCAATTGTGGGAATAATCATGATGGCTAGAACTATACTTGCAGTAAGAATATCCAACCCAAATGGAGTTCCAGCAAATATTATACTTTGATCACCAAATAAATTGTGAAGTGGTATCTCTATCCAGTTTTGAATATAAATTCTAAAAACAAGTAGTCCCCACAATCCATACACTACACTTGGTATAGCTGCGAGAAGTTCTATAACCATAGCAAGAGGAGTCCGAAGTAATTTAGGTGCAAGTTCAGAAAGAAACATGGCAATTCCAAAGCTTAGGGGTATTGCTATTGCCATGGCAATTCCAGCAGTAACAAGAGTACCCATTATGTAAGGTGCAGCACCATAAGATTCTCTACCGTCAACTGAATTCCAATCAGAACCAGTAAGAAATGAGATGCCCTCCTTCTGCCAAACTTGGGCAGAACCTGTAGCGAGGTTAATTACAATCAGGGCTATAATTACAAGAACATAAGTGGCAGCGCCAATAGCGACATATTTGAAAATTTTATCAGCGATAGACGATCCTTTTTTCATTTTAATGGTCATCATATAACATACAGGATTGTGAAACCAGATATGAGAGGATCGACCATAATTTCTTAGATTTCATAGTTCACTATAGAACTATATAGATACATATAGAATTGGGAGACAAGTGCTTTAACTATAAGAAGTACAATGTATGCATTGTCAGAAATATTAAATGATAAAGAGGTTAGAAAGCTACAACTCGTGGGTGGATCTACATACGTCTTATCGCTTCCAAAAAAATGGGTTGATGAGCTCAAACTAAAAACAGGAGATCCAGTTTCAATAATTAAAAATGTGAATAAATCGCTCTCAATATTACCAACACAAAACTACTCATCTCCAAAGATCTCAAAATCAAAGACAGTCGTAAGCCAGAAAGATTCTGTGGAATCAATTCAGAGAAAAGTCATTGCAATGTACTTGGCAGGTTATCAAATTATCGAGGTGCATGCAAAGGGGGGCAGAATTCAGATAGAACATAAGCAGGCAATTAGAGACCTTGTAAGAAAAAACATGATAGGAACAGAAATAGTAGAATCTACTCCAGAATCCATTACAATCCAGATTTTAACTAGCCTTCCAGAACTTTCAATAAGTGATGCACTCAAGAGAATGTTTTTACTTACATCAACGATGCACAGACAGGCAATTGATGCACTAAAAGAAATGGACATAGAATCAGGTGAAGAGATCACTCATCTAGATGATGAAGTAGACAGATTCAGTTTGTACATACTACGAAACTTGACACTTGCAGTTGAACATGAGAAGGTCCTTCGAGATATTGGACTTAAAAAACCATCAGACTGCATTAGCTATAGAATAGTAGTCAAATCAATTGAGAGAATCGCAGATCATGCAGTTTCAATTGCTAGCAGAATAAAATTCTTGAAATCAACTTTGGAGCCAGCACTGATACAAAAAATAACACGCCTAAGCGAAGAATCACTCAAGGTCTTTGAAGATTCTATTTTGGCTCTAAATAAAAGAGATTATGCTCTTGCAGACAATGTTGCATCAAACGCACGCAGAATAGCTGAGAAAGAAAGAGAATTCACAGACAGTCTAGAAGAATCAAAGAAATATTCTAGTGTTATCAAGTTTGTCCTCGAAGACATTCGCAGAACCGCAGAATATTCAAGTGATATTGCAGAAGCAGTTATCAATGAAACAGTGCAGGATGTAATTTCAGAGAATAGTTCACTCTAAAGCAGATCATACAGACAGATCGTGTGCATTTTTTATCCACGTGTATTTCATGCCATATACAGATTAGGTATTCATCTATGAATCTTAGGATGTACATGGGGCATCAGAAAAAGAATTGTGGTAGGGATAATCATCATACCTGCCAGCGCAGCAGTATCATTTGTCATAATGTGTTTCACAAATACAACATCATAGCAAGGTTAAATTTCATACAACACAACACCAAGTCATAGAATTTTCAACACATGCTGTGACATCAAGATAATTACTAGAACTTAAAAGAAATGACATATCATAAACAATAAAATGAAAAAATCCATAAATATTAGCAAGGGCATATTTCTTAAAAAATTTAAAAGAATTTCAGACAACTTTAATCAAAAGCTGGGCCAATACATAGTAGACCCTAATGATGATAACATACACGACATCAGAGTATCAATCAGGCGCCTAGAGGCTGCATACAAAATTCTTCCAAAGAGTGCAAGAAAACAAAAAAAGATGAAAAATCACATCAAGCAAGCCAAGGAATTTTTCAAAATGAATGCAAAGATAAGAGATTTTGACATAATTTGTGCAAACATGGAATCAAGATATCCAGGCAGGACACTGGATCTAGTCCAGTCTCTGAAAGATTCCAGGATGGGACATATTGAAAATGCCAATAGATTAGCACTCAAGATATCACGCCTACCCAGCCTCAAAATTCCCAAATCATCCTTAAAAGAATCAAAACTGGAAAAAAAATATCTCAAGGTTTTAGACGGCATAGTATTGAACATACAGAAAAATACAATAATTGCGCTAAGAGATGAGAAAAAAATTGATGAGCTCCACATGCTCAGAAAAGACTTTAAAAAATTGCGATATTCCCTCGAGTTCGCATCGGATAAAAAGACAACTTTTGAGATGCTCAAAAATTTAAAAAATATTCAGGACATGCTTGGAGAAATTCATGATAGCGACATCATAATTAACTATCTCAAAGGCATTGAACAGAATTCAAGATATTCAGATATCATATCGGCAGAGGTTGTGGAACGAAACAAGAAATACAATACATTTGCTATTTTTTTTAAAAAATATCCAAAAGCAGGTAATTTTGGTCTAAAGTTCTAGCATGACATTATGCGAGCTTCCAGGATATGGACGAGTTGAGAGAATCACCTTGACATCAAATATGGTCTCGAATTTTCTCAATGCATCTTTGAGTAGAAAAGTTTGAGTAGACCGCGATGGAGTTACAATAAACTCCACTATTCTCGAACCATGTAATTTTAGTCCAACCGTCGATTTTGTTCTCTCAAGAATCTTTTGCAGAGTGATTAGCGTGGATATTTTCTTCATCGATACCTTATCTTGTTCAGATAAGATTGTTTTATATCTTGAAAATAGCCAATCTGATGTCTTTGAATGTCTTGCATGAACAAGAGACAATCCCAGAACTAGATGATCATTATGATCAAGCGGTAAATCTTCATCCATAATTGAATAGAAAACGCTTTGAGGATTACTATACGATGATTTTTCAGATATATTTTTTTCAGCATAATCAAGTATGTTTCTCTCCCTTTTAGAAATTAGTTGCATAGAATACAAATTGTTAAGGAGACTTTGTTTTTCCGGACTTGTTTTATGTTGTGCACCAAGACCTATCGTCTTTCGAATTTGTTCGGCAGTGATATTTCCATCATCATACATCTTGGGATCCTCTAGAAATATTGAAAGTGCCCCCTCTCTGAGTCCATGATTGCTCACATACAGATTTGAAAAACCATATTTCTCCATTAACGTGTTAATCACACAAGATCCTGCCACAATTGTTTCTGCCCTGCTTGAACCTATGACTGAGATCTTTGAAATGTCATCAGATTTCATCTTTGACAGTTTATCAACTGTGGAATCAAGTGATTTGCGGTTAATTTTGTAGTTATGGATTTTATCCAGAGGATATCCTGATAGTCTTTGTTCATACCTGGCCAATGCACGCAGTGCACCCCCAACTCCCACAAGTTTAGCATCTTTGCCAAGACCAAGATCTTTTTTGTTTGGAAGAAGATCCCAGACATGTCTCTGAAGGCTTTTAAGATTCTTGCCAGCAAATCTACCTTTTTTTCCATCAAATTGATTTGTCAATCTTAGAGATCCTAGGGGTAATGAGATCACTTTTTTTATCTTGAATCGTTCTGCATGGACAATCTCCAAACTGCCTCCCCCAATGTCAAAGAATAACGTATCAGGAATATGAAGTGATTTTATTGCACCGACATAGGAATACAGAGCTTCTTCTCGTTCAGATAGAACTTTGAAATTAAATCCAGTTTCTTTGAAAACAGAACTGACAAAGTCATCGCGGTTACCTGCTTCTCTTACTGCGCTAGTAGCAATAGGCAAGACAGATTTTATAGGATTCAACTGGATTATTTCTCTGAAAACTTTTAGCGTGTCAATTGCCCTTAACATGGGTTTTTTTCCCAACATGTCTTTTTTGTCAAGTCCTTCCCCCAGTCTCACTTTGACCCCTTCCTGCTGATAGACATCAAACGAATCATCGTCTTTAACATTATAGATTACGAGTTTGGCAGAGTTAAAGCCAAGATCAATCACAGATATTTTCAGTTAAACATTACCTGCCTTGATACTAACACGTTACTATTAATCTACTTCTGATTTACATTTTTTTACTAAATGAAAAATATAGAAAACGTAAATATCTCATGCAATTTTGTTTAGGTGTTTTGGGGTAAGCAACCATCTCAATTCGCCTTTGATTTTTGGGAGTGTTGAGATCACTTTTATCCTTGCCAAGCCCGCTTTCTTTAGACGTATTCTGCAACCAGATTGAGATATGGCCTCACTTATCATCTCACTCAGGTATGGCTCGTGACCTACCACGAGTATCATAGAATCACGTTTTAATTTTGACAAGACAGAGTAAAACTCTAGTCTGTTACCTTCCGGCTTTAAAGAATCAATCTCTTCAATTTTGCCGGCGTATTTTAGAGATTTTGCCACAATCTCGGCTGTTTGTTTGGCACGTGAAAGAGGGCTGGTAAAAACATAATCCAGTTTTACTTTCAAAGATTGTAAACCATTTGACAAATCTGCAATCTCCTGTCTTCCTTCTGAAGTAAGTTGTCTTTTAGAGTCCCCGGGAGATAGAGAATGTCTGCCTGCCTCGCCATGTCGCAATATTAGCAAATCCATTGACCAGTCATCAATTTTTCATATATTTATGAGTTAAAGAAATCATCAGCATCTCATTAATCATCTTGAAATGATCATATATTAAAAATGCAACCATGATTTCATATGTTTCATAGAGTTACAACTACTATATAGATCACAGTCATTACATCTAATTCTACAAAACAAATATCAGGTGAAAAACATGGTAACTTCTGTAAAACCTAAAATTGCCTCATACCATAGTGATTCAAGCATGAAGACAGAATCCAGGGGAAAGCTAATCATAGTTGAAGGCATAGATGGCTCAGGAAAATCAACACAGATTCATCTTTTAGAAAAATGGTTAGCATACAAAGGTGTCAGTGTTTTCAAGTCAGAATGGAATTCTTCAGAAATGGTAAAAGAGATCACTTCGAAAGGAAAGAAGAAAGGATTACTCACTCCAACTACTTTTAGCCTGTTACATGCCACAGACTTTGCAGATAGATATGAGAGAAACATCTCACCATTACTAAGAGCTGGTCATTTTGTGCTAGCAGACAGATATGTGTATACAGCTTTTGCAAGAGATATTGTCAGAGGTTGCAATCCTGAATGGGTCAAGAAGGTGTATGATTTTGCCATAAAACCAGATGTTGCATTTTACTTTAAGGTTCCAGTCGACATTGCGGTTGACAGGATTCTGATAGGCAGGCCTAAGCTAAAGTATTACGAAGCTGGTATGGACATGAATTTGAGTAATGATCAATATGAGAGCTATAGGATTTTCCAGGGAAGAATAATTGAACAGTATGATTCACTTGCAGAAAACGAAGGATTTACAGTAATAGATGGAACAATGAATATCGAAGAACAGCAAAACATTGTGAGGAAAAAAATAATACCTCTTTTAGAAGGCCACCAGGCAAACAAGACAAGAACTAGGAGATAGAAAAAATGTCACGAACAAAATACAAAGATCTTGGAAAGAGAACAGTTGAGTTCTATGGTCATGGCATAAAGAATCTACAAGAGATAGAAATCAAGGGAAGACTCATTGTAATAGAAGGCCCAGATGCATCAGGACGCAGTACACAAATCCAAGAGATTACAACAAGATTAGAGGCAGACGGACACGCCGTACTCAATACGGGTCTTAAAAGATCAGAACTTGTAGGCAGAGGAATATTGGAGGCAAAAAGAGACTACAACCTAGGGAGAAAAACCCTAGCGTTATACTATGCTGCAGATTTTGCAGACCAATTTGAATACAAGATAATACCCGCGTTACAGGCAGGCTACATTGTACTTGCTGACAGGTACATCTACACTCTCATAGCAAGAAACTTGGTGAGAGGACTTGATAGAACATGGTGCCACAATTTGTACGGGTTTGCCATAAAACCAGACATTGTGTTTTATCTAGATGTGGAACCATCAGTATTGATACACAGGGTGTTCCAGAAGAATTCCACATTAGACCATTACGAGTCAGGGGCAGACATTGGTCTGTCAGAAGACATGTACGAGTCATTTTTAATTTACCAGAAAAGAATTTCGCAAGAGTTTCACGCAATGCAAAAAAAATATGGTCTAATACCAATCAATGGAAACAGGACAGTGTCAGAGATACACAACGATCTTCAGAAAAGAATTGATGTTTTCATCCAGCGTGTAGGCAACCAATAATTTGAATAAAACTCAAGATGTTGGTAGAATTTTGCCACTAGTAACTAGAAATTATTGCAGTGTCACCACAGCAAGAAATGAACTAGATATAATCAGACTGGCTCATGTGAAGACATGTCTTTTCCAATTTCCCCAGCCTTTTCCTGAGACGTTAGAGGTTGTACTGCTACCATACTAGTATACACGGCTTTTCCCTTTGAGATTGGAACCAGTGTTTTTTTCAACTTTTTTAGATGTTCACTTTTTTCATGTGTCTTTTTGGCAGCCTTGTCTGCAAAAGACATAACATGGATAAACAAAGTACGATCATTTTCATCCTGAAACACCGTGTATTCCATTGTTCCAAGTTCATTCTTTTTTACTTGCTCCACGTACTCTAATATGGCATTAGTTGCTTTGGTAAGTTTTTTCTTTTTTATCTTATATTGTACCAAGATTGTAATCGGTTCCATTATCACACTTGCCTGAAAAACAGATGGTAGAATGACATAAAAACTTGATTGTCTTTTACATCTCTCAAAGGATCAAACTTGCAAACAATTGAAGAAATGAACATATCATAGTCTCTTATTTTCTATATAGACATCGTACACAATAACATTCTATACGGCACATCCTTTTGAGTCAGCAATTTCATCTTGTTGTAATGTCAATAATACATGACAACTATTTTGGATTTGACATTTTATGCAATGACATTGCCAATTTAGATAATGACATAGAATTTGTCGCAGTTTTAAACCACAAAGGTAGAGTCATAGAAACCAAGGCAAGAGAAAAGGAAATAGACAAGACATTAACCATGCAAAAAAAAGAGATGTTCTTCATGCAGTGTGTTCTCCAGACATCAATGAACCGGGATCATGATGATGAATTTGGCAAAGTAAAGAGCTCAATTCTTGAAAGGGAAAGATCTACCACGCTTTCATTTGAATTTCTCAACTATGTCATTTTGGTAGTTTCAAGACCCAGTTTGAATCCAATTCAACTCAAAAACAACATTCTGGAAAAGATGAACAGCATCAGAAAAGTAGATCTGGCATGTTAACACACATGACAAATA
>JARCRW010000055.1 GCA_029850515.1 Nitrosotalea sp.
GTTTAACAATGAGGGTACGATGAGGTACAAGGTAACTGCACCTGACGGCACATGTGTGATAGGTGCCTCTGATCAGTGCCTTGTAAGGGGTTCCACACTTGATGCACCGGGACAGATGAAGAGCATCACAATAGATGATCAGGTGTACCGGGTAAGATATTCCGGAACAAACGATACGCTTGAAAGATTCTCAATCACATCGGTTGACCCAATAGTTGGAACATGGAATGTTGAGATAGACTCCCAGGTGGACCTTGTACCGCAGACACATGTTATGGATAACGTGTCACTGAAGGTAACGTATAGGCCAGTAGAGATGTCATTCATGTTCCACTGATATCCTGATGGATATTTCGCATTTCCTATATGTTTGCGACATCTTAATATCAAAGGAACTGAAATTTATTTTGGAAAGTTTGAATAAATCCTATATGATTATTGCAGTAGGAATTGCTGTAATGGCAATTGGGTTTGGAGTTTATTTTTCTGAAACTGAAACCACACCCCCAAAGCAGTTGGAAGGACATTATCATCAGATTCAGGTAAATGATAATGTTGCAATAGGGGAAAAACACGGTTAGCCTATGCTTATAAAATGATTCCAAAATGGAATCCTGAATTACTCAGTCTGTTCATTTTGTATTCCGCAGTATTTATTTACAAGATCTCGTGAATGTAGATATGCGGAGTAAGGTAGGGCTATCGATAGGTATAGCTATTGGGTGTATTGTCACATTTGGCATTGCCGAATTTGGATTCACACCAGTAATTCATGATAATAATGTACATTCTCTTACGATGGGAAATATGCTAGATGGACCGGTTCCAATGGATGTTGTCACAGTTACGGTTCATGATAAAAACGGAAACCTAGTTACAGAACAAAAGACACATAATATTATCACTACTAACGGTGCTGTCTGGTATTGTATAGAGCAAAACAGGTGTACATCACAGATAACTGGTGTAAGCCCAGCTGTTCCAAATATTGCAGCAGCCACATATTGGGTACAATTTATTCATGGATCAACCAACACTAACGAACCTACTGCTGCTGATTGTACATCTCCATCTGGAGGAGGTGCAATATCCGGAAACCTAAACGGTACATCTCCAACCCAAAGATGTATTGTAAAATTTGGTTCAGCCCCTGCCCAGTATCAGTCTGGAGGATATATTGTAACCGTTAGTACCACAGCAAACAATGAAAATCTGACAGGTACTGGAACTTTTGATAGTACTGATAGATTTGTACAGACCACACGGGCGACTGTATGTTCTGTGATAAATGACGGTTCAGCTCCATCTTCTGGCACATGTCAATTTTCTGAAACCACTCCAGTTTTGACCAACAATTCCGGACAAGCTATAACAATCAATGGTCTTGCACTTTCAAGCGGTACAAATTCGGCAACAGTGGCTGGACCACTGATCATTGCAGAAACTACTGTAACACCAATAACCTTGCAGACTGGAGACACTGTCAGTGTTACTTGGACCATAACAACATAAGATTATTTTTACAGTGTTATGTACAAGTGGATTAATACATGAAAAAATAATTACTCATGTACAAAATTAAAAATGGCTAGATCGCTTTAACTAAATCCACACAATGGTTTTTCTGTCTACAATTTTATGAGAATCAAGCGAACAAAACCGCTTCAGGATTTTTTAATATCTTGTAATGTAATATAGTGGAAAGCTCTAAAGAAGTGTCAAAATATTCCAAATTTGCTTGATTCCATCTCTTCCTTGATGGCTAGTTTAACCTTCAGATTTTTTTGGCTAACCTTTTCACCCAACCAAGCCAAAAACTTGTGTTCTAATCCTTTTCCTTTGATCTTTTCAAAATCTGGTCCCATTTGGTCTGACAGTCTTTCTACAAGAGACTTGTTTACACAAACCACGTAAAAATGCCATCCAAAGGCAAATTCTGAATCAGTTACTACAAAGTCATTTTCTCCATGTACCATCTTTTCTACATTGCTAAGTGTTGATATGATTGCCTTGCTGGTATTTTCATAATCTATGGCTGATACGTTGATGTTGATCCTTTCCCGCATATGTAGACTTGTAACATTTGTAAATAAAAACATGACTGATAATTTGGTCTAGTGGTCAAGCAAATGCTCGACTTCTATATTAAAAAAAGTCTTGAGAATTCCAATGTAGCTCTTTACGGGCTCGGGTATATCTTCACCACATGCAATTCCGAGATTTTTTGCATTTATCCATATTACAAGCGTCTGAAGTATTGTAAGAAATCTGTCATTTTCAAAATTTCTCGAACTAATTGCTTTGGAGTATCTATCCGCATATTCCCATGCAACAGAAAAATCAATACAATCTGTATCAAATATGACAAGCATCTGCTCTCGTAGTGATTCTGCCTTCTTGAACGGTGTTACATTTAGGATGTATGGAAAGTCTACCTTGTTTGGCATGTATCCAGTAAGAGGCCCCCATATGGTTATTATTTTGCATCCAGGTCTTAGACTCTGAAACTTTGAAATCATTTTTTCAATTATTTTCTCATCTGAAAACCAAAAAAGTATCACACTGGCATCACTGATATCAGCATCTATGATATTCTGATGTCTAAGTAATCCATTTGCGATATGTTTCTCCTCAAGTAGTTTTTTTCCTTGCAATATCTTTTCCTTGTTGTTGTCTACACCAATGGATCTCTTTACTCTGAACTCTTGTGAAGCAATTGCAATACTATTGCCACTTCCACATCCTAAGTGATAAAAAATATCGTTTTCTGTCATTTCTGCAAATCTAAATATCTCTCTTAGTGTATCATCTGACAATTCCACGTCCTCTCCATTCATTATGGATCTTGGAAGCGATGAGAGATACTCTTCGATTTTCATTGAATAATTACAGTATGCACTAAATTTATTCTCTTATTCTCTCAAGGGCAGAAACTGCCTGCCACAGTGTAACTCTTACATATGATGGCATGTTGGGGTCTTGGGATATGTCATCAAGAAGGCTTATGGCGTTTGCGGCTCTTACAGAAACGGGAGAATCTTGTTTTTTCAAGTTTACAACAAGGTCAGTCAAATCTTTCTTGATGTTTCTTGGAGTAGAAGGATTTGATGCAATTTCAGCTAGCGTGTTGATGGCCATGTTTAAAGTGTCAATATTTGGATCCTTTTTCTCAACCATTGTACCATTCAAGCTTATGCTAATTGAGCTTATTTTATAAAGTTTGCACTATACTTCAACAAAGATATTTTCTGATTCTACTATTACTTTATACGAATTCAAGTCTTTTATCTTGACAGGAAAGGCAGAAAGCTTACCTGTTTTACAATCAAATTTTGCTCCATGCCAACCGCATGTTATGATTGATCCATCCAAACTTCCTTCAGAAAGACTTGCTCCGGCATGTGTACATGTATCGTTGACCACGTAGTAGTCTCCATCTATGTTGGCAACAAGAACATCTTTACCATCTATTGTAACTTTTTGTATTTTACCTGGAACAAAGTCGCTTACTTTGCCAACAATTATCTTTCCCATGGCAAGTGGAAAACTTTGACTCTTAATAATTTTAATGTCTATTCTAGAACGTCAAAATTCTAAATTAAACAAATCTCACCGTGTTTTCTATTTTGCCTAGATTTTCTATCTCCATCTCTATCTTGTCACCATCCTTCAAGAATATGGCATCTGGCTTGTTTAGCATGACTCCCGCAGGTGTTCCAGTGGATATGATGTCTCCCTTTTCTAAGGTCATTGCTTTACTTAACAATGATACGATGGAATAGACTTTTAGATGCATGTTTGACGTCGAAGAGTTTTGTCTGACATCTCCATTTACTTTGGTTGTCATTTTGAGATTTTGCGGTTCTGGTATTTCGTCTGCAGACGTTATCCAAGGACCACATGGTGCAAAAGTGTCAAAGCCTTTTGCTCTGGTGAATTGTTTATCCTTAGCTTGTATGTCTCGTGCAGAAGCATCGTTTAAGATCATATATCCAAAAACTGCATCCTTTGCCTCTTTTTCTGATATGTTCTTACAATCTTTGCCAATTATCACTGCAAGTTCAATCTCATAATCAAGCTTTGAGACAAATGATGGACAGACTATGTCTGATGTGGCTCCGTTGAGCGTTGTTCTGGGTTTTATTACTATTGCTGGCTCATCCGGCGGAATCAAGTTTTGCTCTTTTGCATGATCCTTGTAATTAAAAGCCAAACAAATTATCTTGGATGGATTTGGAATGGGTGGAAGAAACTTGAAATCAGATAAATTTTCATTATAGTTCAGATTTTTTACATTGTTTTTTATTTCATCATACCATCCATCAAACAAGAAATCTTTGATGCTCTGAGGTATGGGAATTCCGGTCTGAGATGTCATACTCTCTCTTGTCAAAACCTTTTCTCCGTTAACAAAAGCATATGTTTCCATATTTTGTCTAAGCAATCTTGCAATTTTCATTTTCTTCACTTGTGTGTATATATCGCTTGATTTGCAGAATCTTTTCTGCAATACCCGAATCTTACGAACTGGATTTCTGCTCCCACATTTAACTCTAAGTAGTACTGTTCTGTGATAGCTTGCTTTATTTGTAAACTGTTTTCATTAAACTGGTCATTTATGAATAACACATCTGATATCAAAACCTCTATGTTTACTGGATTCTTTCTTGAAATCCATTGAATTTTAGGAATATTTGGTTTGTAACTGGTATCCGTAATCTCTCCTTCTATCTCTGGACTCATTTTTGTTATTTTTATGTTGTATAGCTCCAACAATCTTATCTCGTCACCCGTCTTCAATGTCTTGGCGTCATTATCAGGTATGTAGAAACTTCCATCTATCTCAATTCGTCTTTTACCCATGTCATTTTGTGGATGATTTGGAATTTCAATTTCAGTAAGATTATTGTTAGTCACTGTTAATTTTACTGGGTTAAAAACAATGAATAGTCTTACACTTTTTGGATCAATTATTTTTCGATTAAATGATTCAAGTGTTTCAAATGGTGGCATGGTATCAGATTTGGTAAAGCCAAGAGAAAGAACAAATTTTCGAATAGCTTCTGGAACTATGCCTCTTCTACGCAATCCTTCAAGAGTTGGAAGTCTAGGATCATCAAATCCTGATACTTTTCCTTCTTCTACTAGAGGTTTTAGTACTCTCTTGGAGACCGGCATTCCTTCAAACTCCAACCTTGAAAACTCCAGCATCTTTGGTTTACGCATGTTCAGTTTATCCAAAAGCGCATAATAGAGCTCAGTGCGTAATTCATATTCCTTGGTTCTAAACGCATGGGTGATTCCATCAATACTGTCCTCAATAGCAACTGCAAAGTCATAGTTTGGCCAAACTCTGTATTTGTCTTTGTGGATTGGGTGTGGTTCATCTATTATTCTAAGCAAGGTTGGATCTCGCATGACTGTGTTCTCTGAACTCATATCTCCTCGAAATCTCACGATGGCTTCTCCGGGTTTGAATTTGTCAAACATTTTATTCCAACGAGTATTGTTTTGATCAAGATTTCCTGCTCTGCACTTGCAAGATGACATCTCTCTTCTATTCTTACTAATTGTCTCTTTGTTACATGTACATACGTACGCATTGCCTAAATCAATGAGCTCCTTGGCTTTCTTGTAGATTATCTCCATGTCGTCCGAGGTATTTTTTATGAGATCATATTTTACACCCAGCCAGTCTAGGCCAACTTTAATTGCTGCATAATATTCTAAACGTTCTTTTTCTGGATTTGTATCATCAAATCTTAGAATGAGCTTTCCTCCGTACATCTTTGCATATTCCTCATCTATTATCGATGCCTTTGCATGACCAATGTGAGGATAACCGTTAGGTTCTGGGGGGAAGCGTGTGATCACATTGCCTTGTTCTGCCCCTTCAAGGGGCGGAAGACCGATTCTCTCCTGTTTTGGTTTTACTATCAAGAGTTCTGTATATTTTCTAGCAAGTTCTTCTTTTTGTGATTCCACTGATAATTTGTTAACATCACTCACTACCTGTGAAATAAGTGGAATTACATCTTTGATTCTGGAACGAAGTTCTGGTTTGATTCCAATTACTTTGGATATGATTGAATCATTTCTAGTTTTTCCATCATGTTCTGATGCATTCAGAAGAGCAATTCCACGAATTACACTTTTTAATTCATCATCCAATTAAAGACTCCTCTCTACCACAAAATCAAGCAAAGAAAGTAATTCATTTTTTGCAGGTCCATCGTATATTGATATTGATTTCATGGCTGCATTGGAGTGATATGTTGCCTTTTGTTTTATTGCATTTCCTATTCCGAGGGCAGAAATTGTAGAAATGGCTCTCTCCACTTCACTTTTTGAAACAGATGGATTACCAAATGCATTAAGGATTATCTTTTTTTCTTGACTGTTTGCTTTTTTGATTGCCATCAAAATTGGCAATGATTTCTTTCCCTCTCTAATGTCATTACCAACAGGTTTTTTTGTAATCTTTGGATCCCCCGTCACTCCTATTAGATCATCAATTATCTGAAAAGCAATTCCTAAATTTCTTCCAAATGTAGATAATCTTGTCACGTCTGCAAAATCTTTGTTTGCTGCTATCGCTCCCATTGCACAAGATGCCACAAATAATGACGATGTTTTTTTCTCAATCATTTTTATATATTGATCTTCACTCGGTATCTTACTTGATTTTGCCATGCTGATGTCTAATGCTTGTCCTTCACACACATCAGTACAGGCCTTTGCCAATGTGGTAACAAGATTCAAACCTACGTTTCCTGACTTGTGAATGTAAGGCTTTGAAATGGTTTCAAATGCCCTTGAAAACAACAAATCTCCCGCAAGAATACCAATGGGCATTCCAAATCTTACATGGACTGTAGGTACACCATGTCTTACTTCATCATTATCCATGATGTCGTCATGTACTAGTGTAAAATTGTGCACCATTTCAACTGCTGCCGCTGCAGGTATTGCCTGCTTTGGGGTTCCCCCCAAAAGTTGGCAGCTCTTTATGACCATGTATGGCCTTAATCTCTTTCCTCCATGATCAATCAAATAACTTGCTGCTTGGTACAAGTCCTTGGGCTCTCCAGAAAGTTTGGATGAGAGAAACGAGTCTATCTTAGATGCTGTTTTTGCAAGTTTTTCCATCTTCATTCTTTTTTTAGCTCCCATCTATGATCTGGAAAATGATACTTTAACGATTCCTCTAGTTGACTCTTAATGTTGTCTTTATTCCACATCTTGAGAATCTCTCTGTGTGCGTTGGTTATGTTGTGGCTTGACTCTGATATGAAATACAGTGCAACTAGCATCCACGGACAGAAAATTTGGGGTGTTTTTTTAATCTCTGATAATATCTGTTCTGGTGTTACCCATCTGATATCTGAAATTTCATCTTCTACAATTTTTATTTTTGAAGGATCATCTAATATTCCAATTAAAGTACCACAAACTTCGTTTTCTGATCCAATATCTTTGTAAGGTACATGATATTCAAATTTGTACAAGTAATCTAATTTGCATGTCACACCCAATTCTTCTGGCAGTCTTCTTTCTGCAGATGAGATGTAATCCTCTGACTGTCTTGGATGGCTAGCTACAGTCCCATCCCAATCTCCTGGCCATAACATCTTACTCATGCTTCTCTGTGTGAGCAAAAGTTTTCCTTCTTTATTGAACAAAAATATGGTAAAAGCTCTGTGTAGTTTTCCGTCTGGTAAATGGCATTTTACTTTTTCTTCAGTTCCTATTTGATTATCGCTACTATTCACAAGAATGAGATACTCCATAATTATCCCCTAAATATTGTTCCCTCAAAACTCTTGCCATTTATCGCATTTGTTATTCTCTTTGGAATGCTTCCATTTACAAAGAAAACATCTGTTCCATGCTTTGATATGTTAAATGCCTCCTTTATTTTACGAGACATGCCACCTGTTACATCCATTGACACTTCTGATGTGATTGGTTTCTCTGTTGTAATTTCATTCAAAAGTTTTTTGCTTTTCATATCTGAATACACCCCATCCACATTTGTAACAAAAATTGCTAGACGAGGATGTAACAGTTTGGAAAGAATTCCCATGATTCTGTCTCCTGATAGGATGTAAAATTTATTTTTTCCATACCACATGACATCTCCGTAAGAAATTGGCATTAATCCTGTCTTTACAATCTTGGGAATTTCCTTGACTTTATTGACTAGTGGTTTATCGCCAATCATAAAATCACTTGGAGGCAAACAATATGGTTTTAGGCCCGATTCCAAAAATGATTCAAGTACAATACTGTTTAGTTCTACCATTGAATTTTTAACAACCGAAACTCCTTTGGCTTCATGTCTTTCTGGTTTTGTATGCATGTCATACTTTACCGACCAATAATGTCCAAATGAGCCTCCTCCATGTACTATGACAAGTGGTTCGTTTACATTTTTGAGACTCGTGGCAATTTTTCTTATTGAATTTCTATTTGATGTTAATGGCTTTTCCTTGTTGGTAATTATTGAACCCCCGAGTTTCATCAAGATCATGATTTTTAACAATGCTATGGACGGTTTTAAAAAGTATCTCACTGAAACGGTGATACGATTATTTGATTATGATGATGCCTGCCTTTTTTATTTCTAAATAATGCCTGTAAATTATTGATTTTTTAATTAGAGCAAAATTTCTGTATTCTATGCATACTGGAGTCCGTTGTAATCTATCTTTGTTATAAAACAATCTGCAATTTTTCTTAAATTATCAAATGTATCTTTGGTGTTAGAATTGTCAACAAGAGCAATAATGCATCCACCACCGCCTGCCCCTGTTATCTTTGCACCATATGCTGTCTTTTTTGCTTCTTTGATCAAGAGATCTATTTTCTCTGTTGAAACTCCAATCTGTTTTAATAACTCATGATTTTTTAACATTAGTGAACCTAGTTTATTCAAGTTATTTTCCTTCAAAGATGTTATTGCATTGTTGACTATGTCTATCTCTTCTTTGCATAACTTGTTGAAAAGATCTTCATTTTTCTCTTTAAACTGTCTGACTTGTCTTACAACATCTTGGGTATTGTGAACTTGTGCGGAATTTGATATTATAAAACTCAGGTCATTTCTTGATGGAATTGGTTGAAATCCATCCTTTAGATCATATGACACAAGTCCACCAAATGTAGAAACTGAGGAATCGGCTCCTGAATTTTGTTCAAATATTGTACGCTCTGCTTGTATAGCTATTTTTACTACTTCCTCACTTGATAATCTGTGAAACAACCCATTGACAGAAGCTGTAACTGCTACGCACGCAGCAGATGATGAACCAAGTCCAACTCCTGGAGGTATCTCTGATTCTATGATTATCTCTATTCCTTGTTTTGTAGAGTTCTCCATTAATGTTTTTTTTGCTACGTAGAAAAAAGGCCTCATAAATTTTTGTTGCACATTTTCTAAATTATTTAATGAGTCTATGTCCATCTCTACTTCTCCCAAAGAAGATCTTATTCTGACTATTCTCTCATCTACAAATTGTGAAATTGCAGTTATTCTCTTGTCTATGGAACATAAGACTGCTTTTGTACCATATATCACAAAATGTTCTCCAAAAAGAATGATCTTGCCAGGAGCAGATGCAACAGATTTCATGAAAACACTATCGATGCGTATCCTACCACTGAATCCTTGTTGTTTCCTGATATGTCTCCGCTAGTGGCATATCTGATCAAGGTTCCCTTGGTTGCTCCAAGTTTCTTACAGGCTATCATGGTGGAAGCGATCGCTCCATAACCGCATGCACTAATCTTTTTTTCTTGCAATACGTCATAAAATGTGTCAACATCTAGGTTCACTATTGTGTCTATCAAAGATTTATCCTGATCATGCGCAAAATCATTTGGTTCGTAATGAGTAAAATCTGAAGAACCGATTATGATGGTATTTTTAGTTTTTGAAATCATTGCTACTGATTCACCAATTTCGGCTGCAGTATCTTGACTCTGATCAATTATGATTATGGGTAAAATCTTGAATTTGTGCGAAAATATTTCTTGAAGCATAGGGATCTGTACCTCTAAACAATGATCTCTTGTATGGGAGAAAAAATCAAACTCTATCAACTTTGAAATCTTGCTGATCTTAATTGCAGAATCTGTGTCCACCTCAATGTCGCCAATAGGTGTTCTCCATATTCCTTCCTTCATTGTTGCAATGTCTCTCCCTATTCCCCAGTGATTTGGTCCTATGATTATTACAAGTTCAGGTCTCTGTGATGATATTGCATAGTATGAATTTGCAGCTATGGGGCCAGAATATTCATATCCTGCATGCGGGCATATGGCACCAATAATTTTTTTATCCTGTGTTGAGGGAGGTAGTGCCCCTGGACCATATTTGTGTAAAAAACAATTTTTTATGCTTGATTTTAATTCTTGATTTGTTTTTGGATAGAACATCCCAGCAACAGCTGGTGTCCTTACCTGCATTGTGTTATTGCCTCTGTGATCTCATTCTTGGAGGATGCGTCTTTTCAGCTTCTTCCTCTAATTCTTCTTCTGTTATTTTAGTCTCAAAATCATCTATTTGATATTTCATAGATTCTGCATTTTTCAACTTGCCTTTCTGCATTAGTATCTCCCTTGCTAAAAGCCAATAGGTCGCAGCTAGGGATTTTCTCCCTCTATTGTTTGCTGGAATTACCAAATCAATCTTTGAGGTAACATTGTCTGTATTGGAAATTCCTATTACTGGTATTCCTGCATTAGTAGCTTCTACAACGGCTTGTTCGTCTACTTGAGGATCTGATACAAAAACTAGTTCTGGTTCTCTGTAGTAAGGCAATGATGGATTTGTTAGAGTCCCTGGCATGAATCTTCCAAGCATTGGGGTTGCACCCGTAATCTCACAGAATTTCTCAACAGGAGTGCTAGCATATTCTCTGCCCGAACAAACTAAAATTTTTGTAATATCTGCCCTGTTGATGAATTTAGCAGCTGTTTGAATTCTGGATAATGTTTTCTTACTATCAATAATGTAAAGCCCTTCATTTGTTGCCTTGGTGACAAATGGCGTCATGAATTTCGTCTTTACTTGTGTGCCTACCCTTATTCCTGTGGAAAGTACATACTTTTCCATGTGTTCAAAATCTTCTTGTTTGCTCATTCTGTGTTTCTAAATCTCGGCCATTCCACGTATTAAATCATACTCTGAGAGTCTGATCAGTTCGTTAAGTTTGGCCATCCTTTCTCCACCTAATATGCCAACCTTGAGCATCTTAGATTTTGTAGCAAGTCCAATGTGTGATATGTGAGAGTCCGTTGACTCGCCCGATCGATGGGATGTGATTAATTTCACATTGTTATTGTTTGCCTCTTTGGCAAATTCAAGTGCATCATAAAGACTTCCTGCCTGATTTACTTTCAATATTGCTCCACTACAAGCTCTTATTTTCACTGCTTTTTTGAGAATTTCTGTATTTGTTACCAACAAGTCATCACCAGTTATGAGGACATGAGGAAATTTTTTAGTCAAAATTGCCATGTCTTCAAACGCTTCTTCATGAACCGCATCTTCGGCATAAACAAGTTTGTATTTTTTTATTATTTCTGATGCAAACTCGATCTGTTTTTCTGGAGTATTTTCAAAACCTGCTCTATTGTATACATATCTTTTTTTCTTTTCATCCCATTGTGTGGATGAGGCAAAATCTACTCCTAAAGAAACCTCCCTCCCTAATGTAAAACCTAGTTGCTCACAAGCTTTTGCAGATATTTCAAGAGCTTCATCATTTTTTAATTTTGGAGCCCACCCACCTTCATCTCCTCTTCCATTTGTAAAACTCGGATCCTTTTTTGCCAGAATTTTTCCCACTTCTTTATGTATCATCAAATTAACTTCTATTGCATCACGAATAGTTTTGGAACCTGTTGCACAGACTAGAATTTCTTGAATGTCTGGTGTACCTGGTCCCGCATGTGCTCCCCCTCCCAAAATATTTCCAAGAGGAAACGGATATCTAAAAGTTGAATCTTTTGCTAGCAATTTGAACATTGGAATCTGTAATGATTTTGAAGCCGATTCAATTGACGCAATAGTTAATGCAAATGCAAGCGAACCTCCAATTTTTGAATAATTCGGAGATGAGTCAATTTCTCTTAGGGTCTCATGAACTGTTTTCAGGTTGGATGGATCAAGGCCTAAAAATTTCTTTATGTTTTTTTTTAATATGTCTAAACTTTTTTCTGGTTTGTTCTGGGGAAAGCTCTGTGCTTCATGTTTCCCAACACTTGCACCTGATGGAGCGCAGACTCGCCCTACGTGTTCATTATCTGATATTACATCAATTTCTATAGTTTGACTTCCTCTACTGTTGTAAAGTATTCTGCCTTTGATTGACGTAATCTTGGGCATTCTATTCTAATTCAGATCTTACTTCTTGCTCTCTTCTTCTAATGGCTTCGTAAAATGGAATGACTTGATGAATCGTCTCAACAGATGTCAGTATCATTGCTCTACAACAATATCTTTTAAAACCAAAAGAATCTAACACTTTTCCAGGATCCTCTCCGCCCTTGACGCGGTTTTGGTATTCCTTAAATTTGTCAGCAACCAAATTTCCACAAGTAAAACATCTGACAGGAATTAACACAGTCACAAAAAGTAATCAAGGCTTATAAAAACCATACATGGGTAAAACCAATTGCGGGAGTCGCCCAGCCTGGTCAAAGGCGCTAGCTTGAGGGGCTAGTATCTTAGGATTTCGAGGGTTCAAATCCCTTCTCCCGCATTAATGATTTTATAACAACGTGCCCGAAAATTCACCTGCTAGATAAATCCTCAATGACATGTAATTGAATTCTTTTTCTGTTTACTAGGTAATTTCTGATAGCGTAGGGTTGATTTTATTGCAGAATGTATGTCGGAACCTCTACTAATGTTCTTGTAAAATTGCCCATTAATTTCTACAAACCTTCAGACTTTGTTTGAAGATGGTTTTGGTCTATGTTTGTATGAATGTGTGTTTTGGTAAAGCCCTTATTTGACATAAAATCTTGTATTGTTATGGAAATTACTGTAAAGCAAATGATGCAAATTGAGGAGAATGGACATCAAATGGGTTTTTTTAGAAAACTAATGATGGAAAATGCTGGTGCTGTTACTGCAAGACACATTGTAGAACGTTACCATGATCTAACATCAAAAAAGATAACAGTTTTTGCTGGACTGGGAAATAATGGGGGCGATGCATTTGTTGTGGCCAGACATTTGGCCACATTTGGATGTATACCTACCATCATACTTCTAGGACATCCAGATAAGATAAAAACAGAAGAAGCACAATCTAACTGGAAAATTTTGGAGAAGATGAATTCTGTGAATCTGGTACTTGCGTCTGCTATTGATAAAATTACCAATGATGTAGATGTAATAGTGGATGGAATATTGGGAACGGGAATATCTGGAAAAATTAGGGAACCGTATTCCTCCGCAATCGATTTGATAAATCAATCAAATGCTTTTAAATTTGCAGTTGATGTACCATCCGGTCTTGATCCTGATACGGGAATGATAAATGACAAATGTGTAAAAGCGGATATTACTATAACTTTTCACAAGATGAAGATTGGAATGCCAAAAGGCAAAGACATGTGTGGTAAAATAATAGTTGAAAAAATAGGGATTCCACCTGAAGCGGAGATTGGAGTATTGTTATGAAAGTGCATCAGCTTCAAGTAGGAAATATGCAAAACTTTACCTATGTTCTCGAGGATGAGGATACAAAGGAATCTGTTATCGTTGATCCTTCATGGGATCTAGAACTGGTAATGGAAATAATAGAAAGAAATGATCTAAAAGTCAAATACGTCATTAACACACATCATCATTTTGATCATACTATAGGAAATGACGCAATGGTGAAATACACAAAATCTAAAATCTTGCAACACGAATCTTCTACTTTGAAAAATGACGTACGCTTATCTGATGGTGACAAAATAATATTCGGCAAGTCAGAACTTGTTGTATTGCATACTCCTGGGCACTCGAAAGATAGCATATGTCTAGTTGGTGATGGGAAAATCTTTTCAGGTGATGCACTTTTTGTAGGAAACTGTGGCAGGACAGATTTACCCGGAGGAAGTGCAAAGGAACTATATCATAGCCTATTTGATATTATCTACAAGCTTGATGATAATCTGGTGTTGTATCCCGGACACAATTATGGAATCTCCCCGAATTCAACCATATCTAAAGAAAAAAAGACAAATTTTGTATTGCAACCCAGAACCGAATCAGAGTTTCTGAATTTTATGGGTAGTGATTAATCATTGCAAGACATTGAAATACTTGGAAACCAACAAAAAGGTTTAGAATTCATAAAACAAACTGAACAAAAAAAATTCATTTTTTCTCTAGTGATATCTTACACTGAAACATCTGAAATACCTGGAATAACTATGGCAGGAGAACATCCAGATCTGATAAAATTCACAGGACCTGCTGATGCTGAGTTTATTCACTATGGATATTGTAGGAGTATCTCTGTAATTCCAATGACTCCTGATGGAAAACCAACTCCAGCACTGTTGACAAAAACCGCACTGGAAGCAGCAAGCATTCCAAGTGTTGTTGTAAATGCTGGTAGTAAAGTGTCTCCAAAACTTCCATTTATTGATATGAACTTGAATTATGGGAAAAATATTGGAAAAGAACAAGCTCTTAGTCTTGATGATGTTGGAAAAGCGGTTGAATACGGTAGGATAATCGGAAGATTTCTTGGGGCTTCAACTGACTGCGTTATAGTTGGTGAAAGTATTCCCGGTGGCACTACTACAGCTCTTGGAGTGCTTGAAGGATTTGGAATTACAGGATCTGTTAGCAGTAGTATGCCTCAAAACCCTGTAGGGCTAAAAATTCAAACGGTAAAGGAGGCATTGAAAAGGCTTCAATCAAAAGATCCATTTGAAATCATATCACAATTAGGCGATCCGATGATTCCAACAGTTGCCGGTATTCTTAGCACGGCATCTGAAATCTCTAGAGTTCTATTAGCTGGTGGAACACAGATGGCAGCTGTACTTGCTTTTGCAAAAAGTATTGGATTTGAAGGGAAGAACACTGCTGTTGGTACCACCTCTTATGTATCTGAAGATAAATCTGCAAATCTATCTGACATAATATCACAGATAATGGATGTGCCTATACTGGTTGCTAGACTCAAACTTGCAGAATCTGAAATCTCTGGATTAAGCTCATATGCCAAAGGATTTGTAAAAGAAGGAGCAGGAGCTGGAGGTTCATCCATTGGTTGCATGTTGAAGACAGGAATTGATGCAAAAAGTCTTCTGGCTCTAACTGAAAAAGAATATTTGAAAATTACTTGACCGTTACTGATTTTGCCAAATTTCTTGGATAGTCTGGATCAAAGTCTTTGTCGATTGCAGCATAATATGCGAGAAGTTGTATTGGTACTATTTCTACAAGTGGATATAGTGGCTCATTGATACTGGGTATGTCTATCCAGTGATCATACACATCACTTGGTTTATCTGAAATTCCTATTATCTTGGCTCCTCTTGCTTTTATCTCTCTAGCTGATGTTAGCGTATCATTATAGGTGGAATCATTGGGGTTTATGATTAAAACATAAGAATTAGAATCCATCAACGCCAAGGGACCGTGTTTTAATTCTCCTCCTGGGAGTCCTTCCGCATGTATGTATGTGAGTTCCTTTAACTTCAATGATCCTTCCGAAGCAATTGGATAATGCATTCCTCTTCCTAATACGTAAATGTCTGAAACATTCTTCAGTCTCTTTGCAACATCTCTGATTTTAGAATCATTGGAGAGTATTTTCTTGATTGCTTCTGATACTTTCGTAAGATCTAGTTCCATACAACCATCACATATTTTGTCAATTATTTTATATAATACAACAAGTTGCGATGTGAAACTTTTAGTTGCGGCAACCCCTATTTCTGGACCGCAATTGAGTCCCATGGAAATAGATGATTGATGAACTAGCGAGGACGTCATCATGTTTACTATTGATATAATTTTAGACCCTGTCTTTTTTGCAATACCTACGGCTTCTAACACGTCTGCACTTTCTCCACTCTGTGATACTGCAATTAGAATTGATTTTTCTTCAAACATATCAGGGGAAAATTGTGCTTCGCTAGAAATCAATGGGTCAATCTTTATCTTTGCATATTTTGAGAAAAGAAACTTTGCAATTAATGCTGCGTTGTAGCTTGTTCCACTTCCTGTAATGTATACATTTCTTGCATGTTTTATTAAATCCGAGGCCAAGTCAATCTCAAGTTTGGTATTATTTCCAGCACTCAATATTGTTAATGGTTGTTCTGAAATCTCTTTCAAAGTGTAATGAGCATATTGACCCTTGTATGCATCGGCAAATTCTTTTGACACTTTGGTTATCTGATGATGTACCGGATTTCCATCAAAATCAAAGATCTTTAATCCTTCTTTATCAATGATTACAAATTCCTTGTTATCTGGATAAATTACCTCATCAGTATATTCTACAAATCCAAGTACATCGCTTGAAATAAAATATCCTTCTTTTCCTACTCCTATTATCAGTGGCTCGTGTAGTCTAGCTGCAGATAATGTGCCATCTTGGAAGACTGCAACAAAAGCATAATTTCCTTTTAATTCAGCTACTGTATCTACAACAGATTTCTTAATCTCTCTAGTCTTGTCATAATTATACTGGAGAAGATTTGCAATTACTTCGCTGTCTGTTTGACTTTTAAAAGTATAACCATGTTTTTGGAGTTCTTTTTTTAATTCTTCATGATTCTCAATTATTCCATTGTGTACAATAGCTACCTCTCCTGAACTTGATGGGTGTGGATGAGCATTTGCGTCAGTTACCATTCCATGAGTAGCCCACCGGGTATGTCCTATGCCTATTGTTCCAGAAAGCTCGTCTAGTTTTGCTGCTTTGTTTACTTCTAAAACTTTTCCCACTCCCTTTCTTACATTGATTTGATGTTCGGAAAAAGTGGCAACCCCTACACTATCATAGCCACGATATTCCATTCTTTTTAATCCCTTGACTATTATTGGTGCAGCAGAACTAGTGCCTAAATATCCTATAATCGAACACATGTTGATATCGTATACATGTTCTTGATAAATAATGATTGCGTGTGCTTTATTCCGTTGGTTGTTCAGTTTCTACTTTTTGAACAGGCTGTTGTTTTGTCTTGTTAAGATCTAATTCTGGTGATAGACAAATTTGATCTTCTTCCTCCACTTTTACCGTGTATGAAGGAACAGTAACTACTCTTTCTCCTATCATCACATGGCCGTGTACCACTATTTGTCTTGCAAGATATGGGCTCTTGATTGATTCTTTTTTCTGGATGATTGTCTGTAGTCGCCTGGATAAAAAGTCCGTCACCTTTAGATTAAGTACGTCATCTAATGTTGAATTTTCTTTGACTAGTCCAACTCTTGCAAGCGATTTCATCAATATCGGTTCTTTTGTACTTCTGACATCCTGGGTTAACGCCAAGAGTGATCTTGCTTGGTTTCTTATTCTTGAAAGTTCGGTGTGTGCTTTCCATAATTCTCTTTTATTTTTGAGTCCAAAAGTACCCAGAACATGTAATTCTTCATTTAGTAAATCATAGTTGAGAGGACGTTTTGGTTTTCTCCACATTTTGCGTGAGTTTTTTGGATGATCTCCCATCTGTTACACCTACTTTTTCTTTTCCGCTGCAGCAGGTTTTGCTGCGGGAGCTGCACCAGCCTTTGGAGCTGCTGCGGGAGCTGCACCCTCAGCTGGTGCGCCAGGTGAACCAGCTGGTAAAACTTTACCACCCTTCTTAACCCCGACCGCACCACCCTTTCTACCTGTGGTGCGCGTACTTTGTCCACGAACTTTTAATCCATATGTGTGACGAAATCCTCGCCAGCTATTCATGCCTTTTTCTCGTTCAATATCATTTCTTACGTTAAAGTCAATATCAGAAGTAATAAGATGAAAATTATTTCCTGTATCCATATCCTTTCGTCTATTTAGAAACCACGTGGGTATGTTGACAGATATTGGATCTCTCATGGCTCTTTCTATTTCTTCTACTTGTGATTCTGTAAGAAATCCGACATTACTGTTAGGATTAATCTTTAATACTTCTAAAAGTGATTTTGCAAAATTATAACCAATTCCTTTTACTTGACCAACTCCAATAATGGTCTTTTTAGCACCTGGAATATCCTTACCAGCAATTCTAACTATGTGTCTAAACTCCTGTGAAGACAAGTATTAAAAAATCCCCGGTATCCCCGATAAAAACCATGCTAAAATAAGCTCTGTTACTTCTCTGGTCGGTTTCATGGTTTTAGAATGGGCTGTGTCATTTTCTGAGAAAGTGCCAGGAAGTACAAGTCAAAATGGGATGGAATTTCAATAATCCAGTTATCAAAAGCCGATGCTGGGGGAACAACTCTGTGCTCGGATGTGAAAAGAAACCCGAGATAAACATGAAATGGTTCTATCTGTGATGGGAAGATCTCAGGTGTTGCATGTAATAATGGGAAGACTGCTATGCGATATCTACAATGCACCAGTATCTGCTAGGGGCTACCAAGGCTTGGCAGTTCTAAAGGCAATGAGAGTAAAGTGATGAAGAAAAATGTTGATAGCATATGGCTGCTAATCCTTCGAGCCGATGCATCAAGTTACAGTTGATAGGTTATCACATGACAACGTAACAGAGCCCTAAAATAATACTTTAAATCCGATTTAGAGAGTATTTGTTGTAATGTCTCTGGAATTTGCAAATTTTGTTAATAGAAGTTATGGCTCTGAACCAAAGTATACTGAAGTCATGGCTGGTGTTCCTGAAGACTATAAACAAATTAAAACACTAAGGGATCTTCTAGAAATTAATTATAAAATAATTGGTGCAAAGGAACAACTTCGTAGAAATTTAATCTCAAAGATCAAATCCGGGAGTGTAAAATATCCAGGGATAATAGGTTTTGATAATGATGTCATTCCTGCTCTAGATCGTGCAATATTGTCACGTCATGATATGATTCTAGTTGGTCAGATAGGGCAAGCAAAGACAAGGATAGCTCAAACAATTGCAAACACACTGCTTTCTCCAATGCCTGTAATCAGAGGAAGTGTGACAAATGATTGTCCCATGGATCTTCCACTAAACGATTTGATATTTTTGTTGGAGGACAAAGACAATCCTACCACTGTTCCAAAATTCTACATAAATGGCGAAAGCATGGAAAAAATTCGCAATAACAAACTTGATACTTCTATTGAATGGATTGATGGTAAAAATAGATTCAAGTATGTACTGGCAACTCCTGATATTTCTGTAAAGGATCTAGTTGGTCAGATCGATGCAATCAAGATAACTAAAAATGGTACAGAACTGTATGAAATTGAATCTTATTCTCCAGGTCAACTAATGCAAGCAAAACATGGATTATTTTGTATTGATGAATTGCCAGTTCTTGATACTAGAAAACAGGTAGCACTTTTGTCTGTCTTGCAAGAAGGACGATTCACAACTGGTGCATATCCTGTTATATTTGAACCAAAAACAATATTTGTTGCTACTGCAAATCCTATAGATTATACACACTCTGGAAAAATAATTGAACCTCTTTATGATAGACTGAAAAGTCATATTCAAACACATTATCCAAAATCAATCTCTGAAGAGATGTTAATCATAATGCAGGAAGCAAAAATACCTCGTTCGTTTATTCCTGTATTCATGCTGAAGATCTTGACAAGAATTGTTCAAGCAGCGCGATCCAGTAATGAAATAAATCAAGACAAGGGTGTGAGTGTGAGAATGGGAATACATAGTTTGGAACTACTTGTGGGTGAGGCAGAAAGAACTAGATCTATAGCTCATAATATTTTGGCATTACCAAGACCATCCGATATATTTTCAATTGAACAATCTGTAAAGTTTGAACTTGTTGAATTAGATGACACTGCTGAAAACCGTTCTAAAGTTCTACAAAGCCTAATCTCTAATTCCATAAAAGATACCTCTCTAGAATACCTAAAGGACGTGGATCCAAGTATTTTTGATTCAACAAAAAATGAATTTCTGGGCAAGTCATTTCAAGTGTCTCAAACAATTCTTGGTTCAAGCGATATGCCGATATCCTATGATGATCAATTAAAGAATTTTCGAGTCCTTTCAAATTTAGTTACCAGTATATATCAAAAGGTTATTTCTGATCAAGAAATATTTACAAAAGAAACTGCACAGTATGAAATCTCTAATGATGCTCTAATAGTTTCAGATAGTGCACAAAATGAACTTAAGGCAAGTGTCATAGAATTGGTACTTGATGGTCTATGCTGGGTTGAACCCAAAATTTTAGATAAAAAAGAAGGTATGTACATTGCAAACTAGCAATACAAAATTTGTCTATGTTCCAAGTGAAACTGATAAATCTGAAAATTCTTCTACAGAAATATCTGATGAAAAACTAGAACAAGCTCTTAAAACCCTGGCAACACAAGCCGTGAAGGAAAAAACACCATCAATGAAAGATCTAGAAAATATACTTGATGGTGTGATACAGAACTCTTCTTCCAAAGATCAACTCAATAGTGAACAAGAAACAACAGCATATGGAAATAGTGAATCCATGATAAAGCACTTGCAAAAACTTGGATATCTCAAAGACAATAAAAAATGGCTAACAAAAAAAGCATTTTTTGAAATTGGTCAAAAAATGCTTGGGGATATAATAAAAACAATCAATGAAGGAAATTCAGGTTTTCACGAAACCAGAAACATAGGATCAAGTGATGTAATGCTTGATACCACTAGAAAATTCGAAGTGGGTGACGATATTAGACACCTGAATGTACC
>JARCRW010000056.1 GCA_029850515.1 Nitrosotalea sp.
GACCAGAGGTGTCAACCATGATAGGATGAGTCATTACGATATTACTATTCATAGCCATAGCAGAGTGTCCAAATCCAAACATAAGAACAGATCCTATGAGTATGGAACCAAGTAGAAATAATGAAGTCTTCAACAGTTTGAGAAAATGGACATAACTATAAAACGATTGCTTATGATTGATAAGTAAAACTAGCATACCTTTGACTAAATACCATTTGCAAGAGATTAATCAACAGTGATTCTTTTCACCACAATTTCGTGTCCTTCATAAATATGTGAGGCATGATTTGTCTTTATTATTTCGCCCATTTTTTGATCTGTAAAATATTTTTCATTATACCTACCTAGACTTTTTTTACAATTAAAACAGTAAATCTCCTTAAACTCCACAGTACAAAAAACAGTTTTATCATATTTAAGACTCTATACTGGAAAATCCAGGTTGATCTTTGTTTTGATAGAACTGGATTTTAGAGACCTTGTAATAAATCACCTCTCCTCGTCGTTCAATTACCGCAAGTACAGGTTCTTTTCCCATAGTAGTAATTTCTTCAATTTGTTTTTGCAGTAAACCTATTTTCTCTCTTCGACCCTCAGTCATGCCAAATACAACATATTTGGCACCCTTTTCTCCAAATTGCCCTCGCTCATAGACTCTAAAATCAGAACCAAATCCAAATCCATCTTTTGCCACATATCCCTTAGTTCTTAGATCCCTGTATATGAGAAATTTGGTAAAAGAATTAGGATCATTTTTCATACATTCAGTCATCATAGAGTCAAAATCCATCTCATATTTTCCTCGTAAAAGTTTGAGCTTATCAACATAAAGCAAGTATAAAGATTCAAACGGCTTGAGAAAGAATTTCTTTTTCATCGTTTCTCCAAATCCTTTCTGTTCTAAGCTATGCTGCATTTCTTTGTCAGATACAAGGACATGATCTTTTACCAGCAATCCTTCTACTTTAGACTCTAATTCGGACATTAAGAGTCATGAGACCATTAGCAATATAATAGATCTTTTCATATTTTGATAGAATTTCAGTATTGACAAAAATCAGATGTGATAACCAGAAGAAATGGAAGATGTATGACTAGAATATTTCAATCCTAACAGCATATTGTAGGATCTCACGGTTAAAATATAGGACCTCAATAAACAGAAAAAAGTGTTATTATGCACGGAGCAAACTACCGCGTTGGAAATGGCCAACCATATACAAGAAAAAAGTACATCAAGGGTAAACCACAGATAAAAATTGCAAAATTTTACGGAGGAAAAAAAGATGGAGATTATGATTACTGTGTACAGCTTTGTTCTAACCAAAAGATGCAGATAAGACACATGGCAATAGAGTCAGCAAGATTATCTGCAAACAAGGCAATAGAAACAGTTACAGGAGAAACTGGTTACTACTCAACACTTAGAGTATATCCACACATTCTTCTAAGAGAAAACAAGATGATTTCTACTGCAGGTGCAGACAGATTATCAGAAGGAATGAGGGGTGCGTTTGGTAAAGCTGTAAGTTTAGCAGCACGCATTGAGATTGGTCAAGTGATTATGGAAGCACATGTTAAAAAAGAACATCTAGAGGCAGCAAGAAAAGCACTACACGGCGCATCTGTGAAATTACCATGTACTCCAACAATCAAAGTAATTCCGTTAAAAACTATCTAGTCAGATTTTAACAGATCAATAATTTCTTTTTGTTTCTTGTTGAGAATTTCAAGAAATTCCTCAAATTCATCACTTGTTGGATTACGTTTTAGAATTCGTCTACATTGATAATAAAATGAGTTGTACAATCTTCCTATAACAATTCCATAACCAAATGAGCCAGAATTAGCATTCAGTGCATTCAATGATTTTACAATTTTTAAAATTTCATCTGACTTGTCTGCAACCTCACTTATTTTCTGATTTAGTTTTTCTTCCAGCTGTTTATTCACGATATGCATAAACAACATCATGTTAAAAAATTGTATTCTAAACAGTATCCTTTAATATACTAATAATTTCTAAATCGGTTAAGCGGTTGTAGTATAGCTTGGTTATTATGCGGGATTGCCAATTCTGCGACCCGGGTCCAAATCCCGGCAACCGCATTTACTTATGCAATCCCTTTCTGATTATCTCCAATGCATTCTGGGCTCTTTCAGGTTTTGGCAACTGTATCATAAACACATTAGAGCTCCCATATTGTGAACTAGGAGAAGATAGAGCAAGCAATGCAGTTTCCGCTAACGCCTCAAAGAAATCCACTGCCTCATTTGCATATATGAGAAATTTTTCTTCAATGTTTCCATATGAGAATTGCAATGTAATCCTGACGAAAACATGGCCAAGACCATCTTGTAATATGTTAAGATTTGTCTCAACAGAAACTGGTTTTCCTGCAATGACTTTCATCACATCATCAAATTGTTTCCCAGGCACAATAATGCAAGGTACTTGTTTTCCTTCAAAATCAAATAATGTTACATCCTTGTGTCGCTGCAAGAGAAGCTCTTCAAGTTCGTTGTTCACCATAAAAGAAATCTGTGTAGACTTTTTAAAAAGATAACCGATAAAATCAGATGATGCTTAGAGTTTTTGCCAAAAGTTCTATTCTCTCATTGTCTTCTTCTGTGATTTTTTTGCCATTATACTTGTTATTGAAGTATATCAAGTCCACCACTTTGGACTTGTCCATGTTTACAACTGTGGCATTGTATGGAGTCTGAATCTTTTTGTTTGTAAGTATAACTAGCCTATCCACTACTGCAGATTTTGATATGTCAGAGATTTGTTCCAAGTCAGGAATACCTAATTCATTAGCAATCACGGCCAATCCAACTTTTGATCCAAAGTTGTCTTGATAAACTGCATCAAGAAGTAGATTTTGTTTCTCTAGTTTTTGTATATTACCCATTTCCTGAGCAAAAACAGTTAGACTTTTTACTGCGTTTTTGATCTCCTTTTCATTATTTCCTTCATTTCTGCGTATTGTCAAGAAATCAGATATTGGTATATTCATTATACTTCCCCTCACTCTAAGTCCTGGATATGATTGTCTTATTGCATCATCAATTACAGATTCGTCAATTTTTTTAGAATCTGACTGGGTTGCCTTTTCCATTGCCTGATACAAGATATTGATGACAGAGCGTACATTTCGAAATTCTGTAAATTCATCATACAAGACCTGAATTTTTTCATTCAATTCTTGTTGCTCTTCAGATCCAAATTTACCATTTTTATCACTGTGTTTTATGTACTCTGTAACAATCTCGGCAAGTTCATCTTTAGAGTTTGATCCTGCCAGATCTATTTTGTAATTTGCTTTTTCCAGCCTATCAAACACAGACGGATTAACGTTTTGAATTTCCAAGTAACCGGATGGCGTAGTTATCAACAATAGCACAGATGCCGGAAGATGGGCATTTATCACACCTTTGACGAATTCAATTGAATCCTTATTTCCGTCAAGTTCGTCTATTTCAAAGACTAGAACTTTTCCCAAAAATCTATGAGTCAGTTTAGATATAGAGGACAACATTCCGATTAGTGTCTCCAGATTTTTAATTTCATCAAATGAATTAGATATAACATTTTTAATCAAGATGGATTCATGATAGTCAAATTTGTGAATTAGAAATTCAGTCAAGTGTTCTAAAGATACAGACTGTTTCCCAGATAGTATATACTCAGTTTTTTCTTTTATTGTCATGCCAGTAAGTTTATTTACAAATGTATAATCAAGCGCCTTTTTTGCAGAGTTATCTCCTTGTTCCGCATTTTCTTTCAGATAATTCAAGAACTTTGATCGTAATTGTACAAAGAATTCATTATCAAATCCCTTCAATATTGCATCATAAATTCCCGATATGGTCTTTGGCGAAATGGTAGACAAGTCAACATAGGAACATTCTGCATTGTATCTACCTTTGAGGCTCTTAACATGCAGAGCCAAATGAGTTTTACCAGAACCCACATCTTGTACAACGGTGATCATACGAAAATCGCCATTTTCAGCAGTCTTGCCCTCTACTTTTCTATTTAGTTCCTTTATGCATTCAACCACGGCAGCTTTTGCTTCCTTGTGTCTTTTGCCTCCAAGTATCTTTGCATCTTTTTCCGTGGGGGTCGGACTGCTCGGATACGGATTTAGATCTAAATTATACGGATACATTAGATTTTCCTCACATAACCATGAACTAGTCCTCGCATTACAATGCCTTCTTGACCTCCTGATGATATTTCATACCTATCTTGATGGTTCTCAATCAAACTTGTTGTCATTTGATAGAATTTTTCTTTAGATAGATTTTGATTCTCACAAACCTTTTCTCTGATTTTATTAAATGGGATCCATCCAATAGATGTAGAAGATTCATTTAACGAACTGTTAAAGACCCCTTCAAAATCATCATTTTTAGGTACATTCTCACGTAGTGAAGATCGTTCCAATTCTTCTTGTAGAACGTCTGTATGCGCCTTCACTTTTGCGATGGAGTGATTCACGCCTGCTAACATGTTAAGCATTAGTTTGAATTTCGGATCATTTTGTGTGACATGTTGAACATAATTCTCTTTTGTCCAAACAAAGTATGCCACGCCTTTTTTTTCAATAAAGATTTGCTCATCGACCTTTAATTCCTCAAGTATATTCTCACAGTCTTTTCCAAATATTTTTTTCAGATCAGCCTTCTTTACCCCACTTATTCCAGAAGCGCTGATTTTCTCCAATATTTCTCCTTTCACATACAAGGCTCTACAAAATTTTATTTAATGTCCAAGGTGACATAGGATAACAATTTGGTGAAGATTTGTTATCTCTGACACCAGAACAGTCGTTATACACAAGAAATCATCTCAAAAATGCAGATCAGTCACAATATAAGGCATAATAAGATAAGATGTCATTGCAGAATGATGATTGGGTATTCTGATATCATTTGATGAATTATACCTGGGGTATCTGACTGCACGAAAAATATGAGACTGGGCACGTTAACTCAAGAATTAAATCCTAAATGGCTCAATAGAAGAGTCATTGGAACCACAAAATGATCCATGGAAAGGCAAACTTACCTCGGATCAATATTTTGTGTGTAGAATGAAAGGTACAGAGCCACCTTTTACTGGAATATATCATGATTCAAAGGAAAAAGGGGTTTACAAGTGCCTATGTTGTGGGACCGAATTATTTAGCTCAGAGACGAAGTTTGATTCTGGAACCGGATGGCCAAGCTTCTGGGAACCAATTGCAGACAATGTAAAGACAGAAGAAGACACAGGCCATGGCATGTTAAGAGTTGAGGCATTATGCAATAAATGTGGTGCCCATTTAGGACATGTCTTTGATGACGGTCCGGATCCTACAGGTTTACGATATTGCATAAATTCTGTTTCTTTGAAACTTGAAAAATAAATTATGCAGTGTGGTAATAGCAAAGTTACCTTGTTATTAATAGTACCGTATGATACCGTAACATATGCTAAATTGTGAATTTTGTCCAAAACAGTTTTTTGAAACTGCAAACGGATTGGTAGCAAAGACATTTCATGAGAGTCTCCACGATCCAGAATTAGTGAATAACTAAGTCTGGTTCTTTTTTTGTACCATACAAATTCAAACCCTAACTCTTTTATCGGTTGCCTTCATTCTAATTTAAAGTGACTAAAGCAAAACGTGTAGAATCAAAACCAAAAGATTCTACACATGATGTTGTCAAGAAAATGTCTTCAATTTCAGACGCTACCAAGACTCTGGCTTCTGAAGTGAAAACAATGTCAAAAATATTTGCAGAAAATCAAAAAATCCTAATCTCCCTTAAAGACATGATATCATCAGTAAACTCTGCATTAGATCAGATTCAGAAAAATTCTAGACAAATAAACATAATTGAAGAAGATACACAGCGTCTGTTTTCTGGAATGACCCAAGTCAAAGCACATTCTAACTTGATAGACAAAATAAATAGTCAAATAAACAAACTTCAAGACCACGTAGAGAAAATTCGAGATAAACAAGAATCTATGCCAGATACCAATAAAATCATGCAAAGTATTGCCGATAATCTAGATTCTACTAGGAACAATACCAAAATGATAATGCATGTATCAGAAAAAACGGAGAAGGTACGTGAAGAGATTAAAAATGTAATGACTAATTCAGAATCATTATCTAATATTAGTAACGAGATTGAAGAGTTACGAAAAAATACAAGTGACATATCAACCAAAACAGAATCACTTTCCAACCTACATCAAGAGATTGAAGAAGTAAGGCAAAGTACGAAGGAAATAGCCTCAAAAACTGAAAAAATGTCAGAATTAGAGGAGGGCATATCAAATTTAAAAGGCGAGATTGGCGCCATATCTACAAAGACAGATTCCATATCAGGTTTGAGTTCTCAAATAAGAAATGTCGGTTCTGAGATTGATTCACTGATAAAGAAAACAGATTCTTTGTCTTCGTTTGGGGATGACATTAGAAACATAAATTCTGAGTTTATCAACTTCCAAGAAAACGTGATTAATAAGAATAAGAATCTTGACGAAAAAATATCAGATTTTGCAGAACTGTTAAATAAAAACTCGGCATCGATATCAGAATTTAACAAAAAAACATACGAGATTGCACAACAACTACAGGATGTTCGTAATGTTACCCATAAGACGGCTCAAAACACGTCACATGAGGTCATGGGTCTGCTTCGCTTGTCAGAATTCCAGTCAAACATCAGAATGCGCTCTGAATCAAAATATGGTACACTGGAGGATATTGAGAAAATGGCAGTGCAAACTAAAGACATTGTGAATCTGTTTGATCGAATTTCTATCGAAGTGGAATCAAAGATGTCATTGCCTACAGAGGTAAAACAATGGAGCATATCAAAAATTCTTGACTGTGCAGACAGGTGGGAGATAAGGTTTACAGATGTATTCAGACTTTTGATTACAGAACTTGGTTCAGACATTGTAAAAAGAACAATTAGAATAGAACAGGTTCGTGATCTTTTTGGAATACGAGCGGTGGATGAAATAAGACGTGAACTGAATATTACCTAGCTTTCATCGTCTTCGTCAAGGCTCTGTTTTTTCTTCTTCAAAAGTGCAAAGATTCCAATAATTACTGCAACCCAGATAACACCAAATAACATGTTAGAAATGCTGACGTACATGTACGGCGTAGCATCAAGCAAATTGAATGTTATAGTAGTAGCTTGAGAATGAATGTTCAGCATGCCAGTGTGAAATGCAGCAGTATCTGCAGAAGTAGTTGAAACTTTGTCAAGTGTAGACGACATTGTACTAAGATCTCTTTGCATCATTCCAAAGTCTGTATCTTGTGTAGGAAATATCCAAACAGGGTTCCCAGATTTTGGAAGTAGTTGTTGAACGGTTTTGATATCATCAGCAATGGTTTGTGGATCAGAGGTAGCCTGAATTCTACTCAGAATTCCTCTAGATTGATCAAGTGGATAAATGGTACTACCATATTCCTCAAAGGCCATGACCACACCTATTACGATCAATCCAATTATACCTGCCAATGCTATTTTATAGTAATTATTTGCCATTTTTTCTGCCTTTGATTCGACTCTACCTCTTGATTTGCCTTTTTTAAATGTTGAATGAGAGATGCTAAGATATGCGATGTAAAGAAATCCAGCTACCTGAATTCCAATTATTGGTACGAATATAGGATTATTGGAAAATATTGCGACAAACATGCCAACTATTCCATACACACCAAAAAATATCTCAAGAAGAGTAGTTTTTGTAAATGGAAGAGCATAAGCCTTGTCTCTCCAATCATCATCATTTTTTATTATTCCAAATTTTGGTGTACGCAGAAACTCATTTTTTTTTCCAAAGAGCGCATCAAAAACTGCCACGGTGTTGTTGACAGACATGCCAGCAGAATAGATTATCAAATACAGATAGGAAAGTGTCTTTGATCTCCATTTTTTTGCATACATTTGTTGAATGACCAAGATGTATGCCACAGGTCCCATTGCCAAGTAAGCAACTATTGTGAGTGCTGGCAATCCACTTATCACATAGAGATTTATTTTTGAAGCCAAAAGTATTGGTAAAATTAAAAATTGTGCCAGAACTAGTGGATGCACAATATGTCGTGTGAGTTGAACAAACGCCTGAATTTTTGTGTCGACGGGTATTTTCTTTATTGCAACATCGCCAAGTAATTTGACTGCACATTGAATGGAACCTTTTGCCCATCGAAATTGCTGCCTTTTTGCCGAATTCATCTGCACCGGGAGTTCTGCGTCTACTACAATATCAGGAATAAAGACACACTTCCAACCTTTCATCTGTGCCCTATAACTTAGGTCCAAGTCTTCAACCAGTGTAGCAGTGTGCCACCCTCCAGCGTCCTCAATGCATCGTGTTCTCCATATACCAGCAGTGCCATTAAAACTCATAAAGAGATGAGAGTTGCTTTTTGCTTTTTGTTCCACTAGGAAATGAAAATCAAGGCTAAGTGCTTGTGCCTTTGTCAGTGGAGAATATCTCTCATTAATATGGCCCCATCGACATTGAACCAACCCAATGTTTGAGTTAGAAAAGTATGAGAGAGCTTTTTTGAGGAACCATGTTGGTGGAATAAAATCAGCATCGAAAATTGCAACAAAATCACTCTTTGCAAACTTCATTGCATTTCGAAGTGCACCCGCCTTGTATCCTTTCCTGTCTGATCTTCTTATATGATGTATGTCAAATCCTTTGTTTTTGTAGTCTGAAACTAGATTCTCAAGTAGATCATATGTCTCATCAGTAGAATCATCAAGTACTTGGATGCATAGTTTATCTTTTGGATAATCCAATGCACAAACTGCATCGACCAATCTAGATGCAACATATTTTTCATTATATATCGGAAGTTGAAGTGTGACAGTCGGAGTCTCTGTTAGTTCTATAGAACTATTTTTTTTATGGCGCCTAGCAATTACAACAAGATAATAAAAATTACAGGTATAGAGTGTAATTATCATTGCCATTCCAATGAAAACATTCCAAAGAAATTGTGTTAGAGTATTAGGAAGAACGTGTGTAAGCATTTGGAGTTTTTCAACTCTAGAGTCTTTATAGCCGTACCGCTAAAATTTTCATTATCCTTTCTTTGATATTTTTATTGCTTGAACTGGGCATACGTTTTCACAAGCTAGACAAAATATACAATCAGGCTCTCGTGCCATCAACGGTTTTTTATCTGAGGCAGGATTGCCTGCAAACTCGGCCCATTCGTAAACTTTTACAGGGCAAGCATCTATGCACGCACCATCACCTACACATATGTCATAATCAACTGAAACAAATTCTCCCCAAATTCCAAGTATTTCGTTACCCTTTCGGTGACCAAATACTTTGATCTTGTGACTAGACGGTGCGGTGAATGTCTCAACAACTTTGAGTTTTGATTTAAAGTCAACGTCGATTGGGCCCGGCTTGGCTCCAGAAGGTGTCTCAGGTTCTTCTGCTTGTGCTACCTGTTGTCCAGGCTGCGGAGCTGCTGGTTTTGGTTTTGGTTTTGCGTTAGGAACTATCTGAGCTAATGGAGTCATCTCCTCCAATGTCTTCAGAGCTTGCTCTTGCGACATTTGTTTTATTTTTACATCGTGCTCTAACATTTTATCAGCAAGAACACTATTTCGTAAAATCGTATCAATTATCATCTTTGCATTTGCATCAGCTTTCTTTCGGTAATCTTTAACCCAGAGACCATCACCATATTTTTCAACTGGATATATTTGATAGATCATATCTACTACTTCTCCAGTTACTATCTCAACCTGAACCTCGAGATCTATAGATTTGTATCCTGAATCATCTGGATCTGGCAAGTTTTCTTCTTTCCAGCGATATGTGGCATAAATCCTGTCAGCAAATTTATCCATTTCAAAGACTTTCTTAAACCCAGAAACAATAGAATCAATTTCATAGGTATCTTCAAGTTTTATAGGAAGACGATAAAGACCAAGTTTGTAGCTGTGTAAAGGATAGACTCCTCTTTTTGATGTGGCCGATTGAACTGTATACACTTTATCCTTTAACAGGAGTGACATCTGTTTAGTATAATGAAAAAGAGTTTAAAAATGCTTCCTAATAATCAGGACAGGTCTCTTCTCGGATCTTTCTATATCGCTGTTCTATCTCAGTTGCGTACTCTAGTACTTTATCAAAACTATACTTGTCCCTTGGAAAGTACCATCTGATTCCCACCTTATGTCCTATTCCATCCATATCATAGATCATCCCTTTATCAGAATAGACGCCGTATTTCTCATCAACTGATCTTTCTTGTACAGTCAGACCACGTTTAGTCTTGTCTTCCAATATGATGTGAATTGGATCATCAAGCATAGCATAGAATATACCTTTTTTTAGAATTGGCTGTTCTTGGCCTGTTTCGTTATTTTTCGATGGGGTTTCCAATCATATTACCCCATTCAGTCCACGATCCATCATAGTTTCTAACTTGAGGATATCCAAGTAAATATTTTAGAACAAACCAAGTATGTGAAGATCTCTCTCCAATTCTACAGTAACATATGACATCCTTGTCTGGCGTAATGCCTTTTGTTTCATAAATTTTCTTTAGTTCCTCTACGGATTTGAAAGTACCATCAGTGTCATTTACCGCGCTGGCCCAAGGAATATTGCTTGCATTTGGAATATGTCCACCTCTTTGAGCATGCTCCATTGGATATTCCGCAGGAGCAGTTATTTCGCCTGAGAATTCTTTTGGGGAACGTACATCAACTAAAACAGTATCTTTTTTGTCAAGTGATCTTCTTACATCAAAGAGATATGCACGGAGTCCTTCATTTGGTGGCTGTGCAACATAGTTTGTTTTTTGTATTTGCGGTTCATCTTTTGTATAGGATCTGTTTTCAATTTCCCATTTTTTTCTTCCGCCATTCATTATCTTCACATTTTCATGTCCATAATACTTGAATATCCAAAACACAAACGCGGCAAACCAATTATTAAAATCACCATACAGAATAACTTCAGATTGTGTTGTTATTCCATTTCTTGACAATAAATCCTCAAACTGTGATTTGCTAACAATATCCCTGGTTATTGGATCATTAATGTCTCGCTTCCACCAGATAAGACTGGCCCCTTGCAGATGTCCTTGTCTGTATGCGTTCTCAGGATCATAGTCCACCTCTACAATTTTCAAAGAGTTACTGCCCAGATTCTTTGAGACGGTTTCCGTATCAACTAAAACTTGTTGTACATAATCCATTTTGTCTCTATCATAATAGACTTGAAGGGTCCTTAATATTTTATGCTCATCAGATGCTTTTTAAGTGAAATTAAAATTAGTAGTTTCTATTGGAACTACACAATGTTGCACTAGTAAGCAAAGTTGGTTCAAGGGAATCAGAGGATGCAGTAAAAAAAGTTGCAAAAAAGCTACTTGCAAAAAAAATCAAGGTATACACTGTTTCACCGGTGGATGTAGATGGAGCCAAAAAAATCAATGATTTAGAAGATCTCAAGACCACAAAACTTGATTTGACAATCACCTTAGGAGGAGACGGAACAACTTTACGAACTTTTAGGTATTTAGAAAACGAGGTACCAAATCTTGCGATAAATGTGGGAGGAAACAGAGGTATATTATCAGAAATAACACTTCCTCAAATCGATACCGCCATTGAACAAATTATTGCAGACAAGGTTTTTTTTGACAAGCGAACTAGAGTAGTTGCTTCTTGTGGAGGACAAGACTTTCCTCCAGCACTAAATGAGATTTACATTAACAGGCAGAATTTGACAAAGACGTCATTGTTTGAGATCAAATTTCAGAGTGATACCGTAACACAGAAAATGGACGGAGTGATTGTTGCAACTCCGAGTGGTTCAACTGGTCATTCATATTCATTAGGAGGTCCAATTCTTCATGAAAGTTTAGATGTCCTCATCATAACACCGGTTGCACCAGTCAACAAATTACCATCAATTGTAGTTCCTGATGAAAAAATTGAGATCATAAGTAATCACGATTCAAACATAATCATGGATGCCCAAGTTATCAAAACTGCCAGATTTGATGAAGTGATAACCATTAGAAAATACAAGAAACATGCAGTATTTGTAAGACTGAAAAAACAGGGCCTAAGACAGATGAGTAAGCTTGGTTTCTAGAATATTAGATGCTACCTCATTTTATGCAGGAGTGCCATTTTCTTCACAAGAACAAGGGTTTACAACTCCTCTAGTTTTTGAAGAGATCAAACACATTAAAAAAAGTCATGGTGCGGTGCAAACTCTCATCGATTTAGGCAGATTAAAGATCATAGAACCAGAAGAAAAATTCACTAGTATTGTTTTGGAAAAGTCAAAACAAACAGGAGATCTTTCGGAATTATCAAAAGAAGACATATCGGTACTTGCATTGTGCATGCAGTTAAACGGTGAATTAGTGACCGATGATTATACGGTATCAAATGTTGCCAGACATTTGAATTTCAGAGTCATCCCAATAATGACCAGAGGAATATCCAAGGCATTGGATAGTGTGTATTCTTGTCCCGCTTGTAACAAGAACTTTGAGAAAATGTCAGATTGTCCAATATGTGGAAGCAAATTAAGGAAAAAATCATCCCAGCGGAAGTCTTCTTCCAACCCAGTCCGCAAAAGAGCCATCATATAGCTTTACGTTTTCATATCCAGCTAGTCGTAATTGGGTAAAAACATTTGCGGCCCTATGGCCAAGTGCACAGTAGCATACCAATTCTTTGTCTTGCGATATTTGTTGCTCGTTAAAAATCCTCAAGAGTTCATCTTTGTCTTTAAAGAGAAAACCCTCTTCTCCTAAACCATCAGTAAAAGGAAAAAGTATTGCGTTTGGTATTCTACCTGCCATAAATTCTTGAAGAGATCTAGTATCAATAATAGTGACGGTATCGAGTTTTTTATAAAGTTCCTCTGCTTCAATTCTTATCAAAGAATTTATTTTTGGAACAAATGTTACAACGGTAGGTTTTGGAATGTCTCTGGTAATTGGAAGACCTTTTTTCTGCCATGTCATCATTCCGACATCAAGAATTTTTGTCTTTTCGTGCCCAAAATATAAAAACGTCCAAGCAATTCTGGCAGCAGATGGATCCATATAGTCTCCGTATATTATGACAGTTTTTGATTCATCAATCCCAAGTGAGCCAAACAGAGTTGCCGCTTGATCGTTCTCAATTACGAGATTTGCTCCATACTGATTAGTTTGTACAACTTTTTCAATTCCCAAAGGTTGAGAGTTTGGAATATGAGCATACGAATATTGAATATTTCCACGAGAATCCAATATCACAAGATCCGGATCATTGTAGTGTTCTGCCAACCACTGATGTGAAGACATCAATTATTTGATTAGAATAATTGTGACATATTTGAATAATGTGTCACACATCATGTAATGTTTTTTGATCAGCCTTTTTTTCATCCTTGTCTTGGGCATCAAGTATTTTGCGTATCTTTTGAGCACGAGCTTCTCCCATTCCATTTATTTTTGACAGTTCTACAGACGATGCGTTCAACGAATTGCTCGTAGAGCCAAATTTTTCCAGCATTCGTGTAGCAAGTTTTTCTCCGACACCAGGCAAACTGCACAAAATTGACAGTTGTTGCTGTTTTAGACTACCAGACTTTCTAATTTTTTTAAGAAACGGCCCTTTTACTGCACCTTGTCTTGCACACATGGATATCAACAATTTAGCGGTATGTGATGCATTAGGAGTCGGGATTACAGGTATTTTAAAATCTAATATTACAGAGGACATTGCACCATAAAATACAAGTGGATTTTCTGTAATTTTGTCTATTTCATCAACGTTTCCTTCAATTACAATAGCAGGATGCTCAAAGTGTTCTTTTAGTCTACTACATTGATCAAACAATCGCCCGTCAAAAACTGACGAGATAAAGTCATTAACGCTTTTTCTTTCCACTATGGTTTCAGGTGCAACAATATAGTCTCCAACAGGCAAAGTCACCATCTCCACTTTCACTCCAATGTGTTTTATGAGATCAGGGATTCCACTCTTTCTTTCCCTTTCGTCAATTACCATTCGAAGATCGTCAATTTTCATTAAACCATCATGTTTCTGTAAAATATTTTATTTAGGAGCATCTGTCTTTTGCGGTCCTGACGGCGCAGTAGGTCCTCTCAACATTTCGCGTATTTTGGTTTCGGCTTCTTTGAGGTTTTCTTTTATTCTAGATTCCTGTTTAGACAACACTGTAAGCCTTGTATTTGCAAGCTCTTTTTTTTCTTCTAATTCTGAAACTAATATAGTCTTGGTAGATTTGACAAGAATTGATCCTGCTGTTTTGTAAACAGTATCATCATCAGTTGTCTTTTGTAGAACTTCAAGTGCTCTCTCAGTTTCCAGATGTTCTGATTCAAGATGTTGTTTCTGCAGCATTATGGACTGGAGATTTTGTTGCAATTGTTGCAGCCTACCTACTTGTTCTTGCAACCACGGAGGAATTTGTTGTTCTCCTACAGACATGACTGTCTGACCAGCTGTTTTGCTTATATCTTTACCGATTCAATCGAGTCATTGCTTGCTTGTACAAGTCTCAATGTAGAATTCAGATTGGCACGTAGGTGTGAAATTTCTTGGGCATCAATCTTAATCATTATTTTTTCATCAAGTGAAAAATTTGTTTTTGTCGGATTCTCATCGTAAAATTTGTTATCAGTTTCAATAGAGTGAAAAATTGATTTTGTTCTTTTTCCAGCAGAGATTTCTATTTTGGCGCTATAGTTTGACATCGTATGCCAAGCCTGCCACTTTAAAACTGCATTTTTTACAAGCCCAGATTCCTACTGCCTCTCTTCCAAATCTCTCAGAACCACATTCAGGGCATTTTCTCTGTGCTTTTAGTTGTCTATGTACTGAGGTGTATTTTTTTCTTGGTTTGAGACCATATTTCTGACCAAGTCCTTTGAGTGAGGCAGTTTTACCTTTTACCATATCTACATCAACTGCTCAAATTGCTTCCTTATTTTCCTTCCTACAACAAGTGCCATTTCAGAGCACTGTAAGAGCTGTTCAGCCGTAAATCCATCACTTCCTCCCTTTTGCACAGCACAAATGTTGCCATCAGAGTTGGTTGTAATTGTAATTCTTGCATCCATGCAAGACTCCTCATCTCTAGTAGGATCAATGATAATATAATCACCAATTCTTGCCATGGTTACAGATACAGGTAATGTCTTTATCGGAGGCTTGGATGTTACCCCCTCTACAAGAACAGGTACCTCGTTTTTTATTTCATATTTTGGAACAGAGCAAGAAAGAATACCAGCTACCGATGCATAAGAACAGGCATCAAATAGATTTCCGCCAGAATCAATCACGCTGCTGTCAATGAACATTCCAATAACAGATTTATTTTCAATTAAAACTAGTTGATGTAAATCAATCATTTCAGTTTCTCTTATTCCCCTGTCAACAACTCTTGCAAGTTCGATGACTTCCTCATTTGGCGGTCCAGGTTCTGCATTTGGATCTGCCAATGGCAAAATCTCTGCAGTGCAGATAAGAATTCCCTTGTCTCCAAGATCTGGAAATGGTTTATCAGGTTGTATTTTTACGCCGGTTATAATTTCAGTATCTCCTAGTTTTACTCTGGCAGAACCATTGGCCTTTGGAATAACTCCGGTTTCAATAACTAGTGGTCTTTGTTCATCAAGTGCCCTCCCATCAATTCTTTTTCCCGTCTTAAGGAGATCAAGAATTTTATCTCGTTTTAGTTGATCTAGTATTTGAGAACCCAATTTTATTGCTCACCGTTTTGAAAGTATTTTTCCATTAATGCTTTTCGCTGAACTTCATAAACACGTTTGCAACCTACCAGAGCAGTTTGCATGCATGTTTTGAATTCTTCGGGTTTTAGCATACCATCAAGCTGCAAAAGCGTAATTTTTCCCATATTTGGCATCAATGCCACTGGCATGTCTGCTTGTCCTTCCTGATCTTCCTCATTATTTACATCTAAGACTATCCTGTCTGCGACCTTACCTGCTGCACAAGCAGATACCAAGTCACGCATGGGTATACCAGCATCTGCAAGAGCAACAGCTGCTGCGTCAAGGGCAGCACATCTTGAACCACCATCTGCTTGAAGAACTTCAATGAATACATCAATTACAGTGCGTGGATAGTCTTTTAGTATTACCGCAGGTTGCAATGCCTCCTTGATAACTTTGGAAATCTCAATCTCTCTTCTTGATGGAGCAGGATTCTTTCTTTCTGTTACAGAGAAAGGAGACATGTGATACCTGCAGCGAAGAATTCCAGAATCTGGATTTGCCATATGTTTTGGATGAACATCTCTGGGGCCAAAGACTCCTGCTAAAATCTTATTTTTTCCAAATTCAATATATGCAGAACCATCTGCATTCTTTAGTACTCCAACTTTAATAGAGATATTTCTAAGCTCGTCTAATCTCCGTCCATCACATCTAATTCCATCTTCAGTCATTAATTGTGTCATTATTTTCACCATCTGATACTCCAAGCATAGATTTGACTCTTTCAGTCAAGTTCGGCGTATGCGCAAGGGCATCAATCATTTTCACTGCTTCTACTGCCTTTAATAATCCCTCGGAATCCTCACAGGATATTACTATCCATCCATTTTGACCTATTGTTATAATTGCTTTAGTAGCCATCTCTATTGTTTGAATCATAGAACCGCGTTTACCAATCAGTCTAGGTACTTTGCTTGGTGATATCGTCACTAGCTCACCTGATTCAATCTTGCCAAGATCTCTGTCCTGTACTGTAAGAAGAGGATCTCGAGATCTATCAAAATTAGCAATTCTAGTTGCAACCAAATCGCCAATATCGAGTCTTTGTTTTAGCTCATCTTTAGTAGGAGAATAGTCCCTGCCAAAAACATCTTGGGCAGGTAAAAATCCAACAAAACATGAGTTTATGTCAAACTCCCAAGAAAGTGGTGAGGTCCCAATTACTTTGCCAATGACCAAGTCATTTGTCTTTGGCATGTATCCTCCAGTGAGAGGAATCACTTTAACAGAATTTTCAAAAATTTCAGATATTCCAACGCATGTTGAAATCATTCTATCACCATCTTGATACACGTTTTGTTCAGGTCGTAAAGGCCCAGTGGCTATCACATCACCTGGAATAACGTATCTTCTTTTTACATCCATCATTTTGCAACCTCAATAGAAGCAGTACCTTTCGTTACAGAGCCTAACCTATCCATTACATTTGCCCTTGCCGCCGCCGGTATATCTAGTATTACTTTAAGTGCACCGTTTGCTTGCCATTCTTCTTTTTTCAAAGTTCCAAATGACTTTAAGACAGAATAAGATTGAGCAGCAAATTGTGCTGGCACCAAAATTTCAAGAAGCATGTTTTCAGATTTTAATGGAATTATAGAACGAATCTGTTCAATTATTTCTTTGATCTGTTCATCAGTATTTTTGAAAGGATCAACTGATACTCTTGCATCGTCCATAGCTTGTTCTATTCTGAGGGGCGGATGTGGTAGATGCGATCTTGGATCCACATATGTTTTGGAGATAAAATCCACTATCTGCTTACGTTTTTCAGAGACCATTTTTCTTCGTTGATCTGTAGTAAGATTCAGATCTCCTTTCTGAAGCATTATGGTTGCAACCGCAGTTGCATCAGTGGTTTTGAATGCCTTCATCAGTTTCTCTGTAGACGCTCTAGTACCTTTATTAGAATCAGAGTAAATCTCATCTGAAATCATGATACCTGAAATATCCTTTCGCTTGCCTAGCTTGAACTCCAAGGCAGGATCCGGTTTTACTAATATCTCAAATTTTTCACCTTCTACTGAAAATCTGACAATTGTTACTTTAGTATCCATAATTGAGGTAATCATGCTTGGTATTTATCTATAGAGAAAAACTCGCTAGATTTTTATTTGGAATTTCAGTCCTTTTTCGTAAGATTTGACTTCTTTAGAGATTGTACAGGAAAGTGGTAACAATATGGTTGTTAAGTTAAAGGGTATACCGGTTCAATATGCTAATGCGCTTAGGCGAATTTGCTTGGCAGGGATTCCCACATTTTCTGTCGATGATGTCGTAATTATCGAAAATTCCTCAGTTCTGCCTGATGAGGGAGTAGCCCACAGACTTGCAATGATGCCGCTGAGAACAGATCTTGAAAGATTTGTGGAACCATCAGCATGTGATTGTCACAGTGAATTGGGTTGTAGTAGATGCAGAGTATTGCTCATGTTAGATTCTGGCAATTCAGATACAACTCGTACTATTACCTCAGCAGAAATTAGCTCAGAGGATGAAGTTGTCAAGCCAGTTAGCCCCAATATTCCAATTGTTGCACTGGCTCCAAGTCAGAAATTAAAAGTAGAGGCATATGCAAGACTAGGTAGAGGTAGCGATCATGCCAAGTGGAATTCCGCTACAGTTTCAGCTCTAACATCTACAAATAATCCCGATGAACACATTTTGACCATAGAGACCACAGGTAGCCTGACTCCAAAAGAAGTCCTACGTGCATCCATTGAAGAACTCGAAAAAAGACTAGGCGAATTCCAAAAGAATGTAGCCACACTTGATTGAAGCATATATTAGATCTGTCAAGTTTTCTGTAGATAAATCTCATCACTTGACTTGACTGCATCGACTAGACAGATTACAGGTTCCCCATTACCAAGTTCTGTCATCACCGCTTCACTTGCAGCCCCGTTTGGTACGACCCGTGTGCCTCGAAGCAAGATGTTATGAGCAGGCATTGATGTCTCTATCAACACTTCTCTTGCAGGTGAGACAGAACATCGCTCGGTGCTCTTCGGATACTAGTCTTGACCCACATACCGCACATTTTGAGCTTGTCCCACCTAGTCTGATGTATCGTACCGGCAGACCAAGCCATCTTGCCTTGTACTCGATCTGTCGTTGTAGTTCATAAAATGACCAAGAGTTCATCTTTCTCCTGTATCTTCTTCCTTGACCATTTCCCTTTCTGTACAGTCTGCGTAGTCCCTTGAGATCTTCCATCATGATTCCACAATTTTGTGATACGATCTTCTTTGATTCATGGTGCAAGATATTGTGAACTCGGTTCTTCTACAGTCTACCATATTTTTGAAATATCTTTTGTCTTATTCTGGAATCGTTGCGCCTGAACCTGCTCTTTACTGTACTATATGAAGTAATTATCTTCTGAATTTTTGATAGATCATGAACAACATATTTTCCTTGAGAATCACATGCAGTTACATTATCCAAGTTTCTATCTACACCAATAAAATTAGATGGCCTCTGTTGTGTGACATTTTTAGAGTATGAGATTATCAGCTTGTCATCAGTCATTGTAACATTTCCAAGCTTTGTACCCATGATCTTCTCACAAACATATCTTGTCAACTTGATGAAGATATACCTAGTAGGCTCTGTTGGTATTCGGACGGTATCATGTTTGATATCATATAACTGGTTGTCAAGTATCAGATGATTCTTTGAAATATAGGGTTTCTTGGCATCTGGCTTTTTCTTGTGTCCTTTTATACAGTTTTAGTTTTGAGGCAGCACATTCTAGTGCACCATAGACATATTTGGAATGGAACTTAGAATCTAGACGTAATTCATGGTACAATTGGTAGTGCAGTTTGTACTTTGATGACAGGTTCTTTTCTATGCCAACTCGAATTGCCTCGTTTGCACAGTATCTGAAATAATCAAAGATTGGTTCTAGATCGCCTTTTCTGTCATGATATTGCCAAACGCATTGTGTCACCTTCACAGTATTGCCAAAAAGGGCAATTCACATTAAAATATCGTTGTAATTATGATATATCGCGATAACTCGAGTGTCATATATTATATATTTGGGTAAAAGTGGGCATTATTACACATGACTAATCAGATTGTCATTCAGATGGTAAAGACCTTGCGCGGAGCTTCGAAGAAAAACAAGGCCCCCATATGGGAGAGATTAGCAGATCTGGCGTTAAAACCAACCAGAGCAAAAAGAACGATAAACTTGGGTCAGCTAGACAAATTTGTATCAGACAATGATGTCATCATAGTTCCAGGCAAAGTTTTAGGGACTGGAAACCTCTCACATAAAATAACATTATGTTCATTTTCAATATCAACTACCGGTGCAAAAAAAATAACTCAGTCAGGCGGAAAAATATCAGACATATCTCAGATTATCAAGGATCACCCAACTGGAAAAGGAGTAAAAATAATTGGCTAAACAAGTTACTGAAGTAAAGTCAGCTGAAAAGAATACAGTAGCATCACAAACAATCATAGTTGATGGAACAAACATGATAGCAGGTAGACTTTGTTCCCATGTTGCAAAACTACTCATAAAAGGAAACAGAGTATCAATTGTCAATTCCGAAAACATCATGATTTCAGGAGACAGAAAAACAATTATCGAAGAATATAGAAAATTCTTGGAAATTGCCAGCATCAATAATCCTAAATTTGGTCCATTCCACCCCCGAAGACCAGACACCATGATAAGCAGAATGGTACGAGGAATGCTACCAAAGAATAAACCATCTGGTAAAACAGCTTTGAAAAGATTAAGAGCTTATCTCGGCGTACCAAATGAATTAAGATCAAAGAAAACAACACAGTTTGACGATGCTAAAATTAGAAGACCTTCTCCATATTATACAACTCTTGGAGAATTAGGCAAAATGGTTGGGTGGCACGAATAATGGTAAAATTAGAAAGCTATTATGCATCTAGAAAGACCGCACGTGCACATGCATATATCACAAAGGGCGTAGGTCGTGTGAGAATTAACAACATTCCAGTAGAAATGGTTCAACAAGAAGTAGCACGAGAAATCATGCTCGGTCCCTTGGAGGTTGCAGGAGATCTCAGAAACAAGATTGATCTTTCAGTAAAGGTCAAAGGCGGAGGTTTTGTCGGACAATCTTACGCAAGTGCAATTGCAATTTCAAGAGCCATGACAGGTTGGACAAAGTCTAGAAAAGAACCAAAAGATCATCCACTCACAAGAACAGTAAGAGAAGACCTTAGAAAACGATTGAGCGAATTTGACAAGCACCTGTTAAGCGGAGATGATAGAAGAAAGGAACCAAAGAAATTTGGAGGTCCTGGTGCCAGAAGAAGAAAACAGAAATCATATAGATAGATTTGAAAGCTGTAATTTTGGCAGGAGGCCGCGGAACACGCGGACGGCCATTTACAGATTATATTCCAAAAGCAATGATTCCAGTCAATGGAAGACCATTGATCTATCACATTGCCAAGTACCTTGCCAAGTTTGACATAGTTGATGAAATAATCATACTAGGTAACTTTTCAGGTATTGGAAAACAGATAGAGAAATACTTTGAAAACCACATCTCGTTTAAAAAAACTATAAAATTCATACAAGATTCACAGAGTGGAACAGGAGGAGATCTTGTTCACTTGAGATCATCTCTTGGTAAAAGCAAAGAATTTCTTTTATGGTTCGTGGATAACTTGTGTCCAGTTGACATAAACAAGATGTATCAATTTCACAAGGATTCTAAGACATATGCTACAATAGCTGTGAGAAGATATAGAAAGGAAGAGACAGGATTTGCCATAGTCAAGAACGGAATAATTCATGAATTCAAGGAAAAACCCATAATAGAATTACAGATGGCAGAGTGTCTTGGAATATACATAATAGATTCCAGAATAATTAATACAATAAAGACCAAAAGACAACGAAAAAAAGATCTTAATCTTTCTTATGATATTTTGCAGCCACTATCCAAGAGAGGAAAAATTGCGGCATATGATATAGGAAAAATTCAGTGGCTAGACATTGATTCTCCGACGCGTGTTGAGAGAAACAAAGAGTTGGTTAATTCAATAATAAAGAAACTCGGCTAGATTTTGTGAGATCTTTCATAGATCACAATCTTATCTTCGTGTAGCAAGGTCACTGCAATATCATCCAGGCCTTCAAGCAGAATTTTTTTTCTATATGGTTCTATGTGAAACAAGATTGGCACATTGTCTACAATTATGGATTGACCCTCCAAGTCTACTTCAATTTCGGATTTTGTTGAGAACAATTTTTGCAGAGTTTCATCGGAGACTTGTATTGGAAGAATTCCATTTTTGAAACAATTATTGTAGAAAATATCAGCAAATGATGTAGAGATTATAACCTTAAAACCATAGTCATCAAGAGCCCACACTGCATGCTCTCGGCTAGAACCACAACCAAAGTTATCTCTTGCAAGCAGGATCTTGGAGTTTTTGTACGCAGGATCATTTAAAACAAAATCTTTTCTTGGAGTGCCCTTCTCAAACCTCCAGTCGTAAAACAAGTATTGGCCAAATCCAGTTCTTTGAATTAGTTTTAGAAATTGTTTTGGCACTATCTGATCAGTGTCAACATTTACCTTGTCAAGTGGTGTGGCAATGCTTTTTATCTTGTGGAATGGCTGCATTCTAATTCAAATCCAATTCCCGTACATCGACAAAATGTCCATGTATTGCAGCTGCTGCTGCCATCACTGGACTGACAAGATGTGTTCTTCCCCCAGTACCTTGTCGTCCCTCAAAGTTTCTATTTGAAGTACTTGCGCATCTTTCTCCTGATGCCAGGATATCAGGATTCATGCCAAGACACATGCTACAGCCAGATTCTCTCCATTCAAATCCAGCATCTTTGAATATTTTATCAAGACCAATCTCTTCTGCGTTTTTCTTTACAAGTTGAGACCCTGGTACCACCATTGCCCGTACGCGTGATGAAACCTTTTTCCCTTTTACAACTTTTGCTGCCTCCATCAAATCTTCTAATCTCGAATTGGTGCATGAACCAATAAACACCCTGTCAATTGTAATATCAGTAATTGCCATACCAGCCTTTAGATTCATGTATTGGAGAGCTTTTTCTGCACCCTTTTCCTCTTCAGAATTTCCTTTTCCATATTCGTCCGGGAATGGAACAACACCAGTAACATCAGTTGTCATTGCAGGGTTTGTACCCCAACTCACTTGAGGAGCAATGTTTTCTGCACTGAGTGTAAAGGATTTGTCAAATCTTGCTCCGCTGTCTGTTTTCAGGGTTTCACGCCAGAGACTGACATATTCATCATAATTTTTCGGGGCGTATTTTCTTCCTTGGAGATATTGGTATGTCTTTTCATCAGGGGCAATCAATCCAGCACGTGCTCCTGCCTCAATTGACATATTACAAATGGTCATTCTCTGTTCCATTGTCAATTCAGATATTGTTTCACCACGATATTCAATCACAGTTCCTGTTCCCCCAGATGTTCCAATTTTTCGAATAATTGAGAGGATGATATCCTTTGCAGTTACAGCATGCGGATTCTTTCTCTTTCCATTAATATTGATTTCAAAAGTTTTTGGTTTTTCCATCATTATACATTGAGTTGCCAATACATGTTCGACATCACTTGTACCTATTCCAAATGCAAGCGCTCCAAAGGCACCATGTGTAGACGTATGACTATCACCACAGACAATAGTTGTTCCAGGAAGCGTTATCCCCAATTCTGGACCTATAACATGCACTATACCTTGATTTGGACTGTGAATGTCAAAGAGAGTAATTCCAAATTCCTTGCAGTTTCTCTCTAGTGCTTTAATTTGAGTTGATGATGTCTGATCTATAATAGGTAATGATCTATCACTAGTAGGTACATTGTGATCCATGGTGGCAAAAGTAAGATCAGTGCGCCTTACTGTTCTCCCATTGAGGCGTAAACCATCAAAAGCTTGCGGAGATGTAACCTCGTGAACAAGATGCCTGTCAACATAAAGTAATGATCTTCCATTTTCTTCCACAACAATATGTGAGTCCCAAATTTTCTCAAATAACGTCTTTGACATTTAGATCATCATAATCAAGATCGGAGATATAATAGTATAAGATCCAAACTAGGGTTTGTAATTGAACAATCCGCCGGCTTCTATTATTTTGCCGATTAGTTCTGGAAAAGGCTTCATTTTGTATATCTTGTTCTTTGTTAGATTTTTAATCTCGTTTGTAGATATGTCAACTTCAAGCAAATCAGTATCAGAGATGTCCTTGTACGCGCCCTCGTCTATCTCAATTGGGAGTAAAAAGGCTCCATCTACCGCATTTCTGTAAAATATTCTTGCAAAAGATAAGGCCAAAACTGCCTTTATTCCAGAATAAGATAGTGCAATTGGAGCGTGTTCCCTAGAAGAGCCACATCCAAAGTTTCTTCCTGCAACGATGAAATCACCAGGCTTGACACGCTTGTGAAAATCCTTATCCAATCCCTCCATAGCATGTGTTGCCAACTCGGCATAATCATGAATTTTCAGGTAAGGACCTGGTAGGATTACATCAGTATCTATATTGTCACGTTCATATTTTATTACAGAGCCCTTCATTTTAGATCCCTCGGATCAGTTATTTTTCCTGTAACGGCAGATGCTGCTGCAACAAGAGGTGATGCAAGATATGTCTGCGATTCTACATGTCCCATTCTTCCTGGAAAATTTCTATTTGTCGTACTGATGCAAATTTCATCTTTTGCTAGAACACCCATGTGAGCACCACAACAGGCACCGCATGTGGGAGGTCCAACAACCACTCCAGCATCCATGAAAATTTTCAACAGTCCTGTATCCATTGCTTTTCTAAATATTGACATTGCCGCAGGCAATATTTCAGTTCTTATCTTTACAGTCCTTCCCTTTAGAATTTTTGCTACAGCTTGTAAATCTTCTAGCTTTGCGCCAGTGCATGAACCAATGTATGCCTTGTCAAGTTCAACAGAAGATAGATCTCTTGCAACAGCAGTATTTTCAGGTGAGAATGGTTTTGCAACAATAGGTTCCATTTCAGAACATTCATACTCGTAAATTTTTTCATATTGTGCATCTGCATCACCATGAACTTCATCATATTTTGTAACCCCTCTTGCTGCAAGATATTCTCTTAGTTTTAGATCTGGCTCAACTATACCACTTTTGGCACCCGCTTCTGTCGTCATGTTTGTCAAAGTCAATCTACTTTCAACAGACATTTCAGATATTCCGGGTCCACCAAACTGCATAGTCTTGTATGCTGCCCCATCAGTTCCAATATCGCCAATTATTTTCAATATCAAATCTTTTGCCATCACATGATCTGGAAGTTTTCCATTAATCTTAAAGAATAATGTCTCAGGCACCTTGAACCATATTTTTCCATTCAATAAGACATATGCAACATCTGTATGTCCAAGGCCCGCTGCAAATGCACCAAGAGCTCCGGTTGTATTTGTGTGAGAATCACCTCCGACATATACTTCTCCTGGGAGCACCATTGCTTCCTCATGTGATAAAGTATGACAAATCCCATACTGGCCCATGCCATATTTGAAATGCCTCTTAATTCCAAATTGTTTTGTAAAATTTGTTAATAGTACAATATTTTGTGCAGATATCTTGTCAGCTGCAGGTACAAAGTGATCTTCTGCAACCCACACTCTCTCCGGATCCCATACTTTGTCAATCACCATTCCTTTCTTTCTCAATTTTTCAAATACTGCTAACACTCCTGGTCCTGATACATCGTGAACCATTACCTTATCCACATTGACAAAGACTACATCCCCTGGTGAAACTTGTGTCTTACCGGAAGCACGAGCTAGAATCTTTTCGGTAATGTTCAACAGTAAAAATCAACTTTGAAGAAATTAAAATGTTTGCAGAACGCTAAATAGTAATTACCACCTAAAAGCATACATGCCACTTACAGTTTTGCCCGTAAAATCTACATTGAAAAAAGAACTATTCCATTTGTTTGAAAGCATTGTAGAAGATCTAGCGGATGCCGGTATCATTCCCCAAAACGGTGATGTAGTGGTAATCTCAAGCAAGTATATTGCAAACTCACAGGGAAGAGTTTTAGAATATAGTAAGGTAGTGCCTTCATCTAGCGCAAAAAAAATTGCCAAGAGGTTCCGCATGAGGCCCAGCATCGTAGAGATAATTCTTAGAGAATCAGATACAATATTTGGTGGAATTCCAGGATTTGTCATAACATCGTCAGATAATATCATGGCACCAAACGCAGGAATAGACAAGTCTAATACAAAAAGTGGGACCCTGGTTTTATATCCAAATGAGCCATATCTTGGAGCAGAACATCTCAAAAGAAAATTTCTGCTAAAGTATAATGTTCATGTGGGCATAATCATTGCAGATAGTAGACTAATGCCTGGCAGGATTGGAACTGTTGGAGTTGCAATAGCATGTTCAGGCATAGAGCCCACGTCCGATCTCCGGGGAGAAAAGGACTTGTATGGAAATGCTCTCAAGGTCACTTTTCAAGCGGTTGCAGATGATCTTGCATCAATTGCCAATCTAAAGATGGGTGAGGGCTCAGACGCAACTCCATGTGTATTGATTAGAAATTCAGATGCAATGATTACTGACAGGAAGATAAGAGAAAATGAGATGGCAATCTCGTATGAACAATGTGTCTATGTTCGTGGACTAGGAACAAGAATTTAAAACAACTATAGTTTTAATAGAGCTAAAATGGACGCCAAGCTATGGTAGAGTTTCTTACAAGATATCCCAAGACCATGTACTTTCTTGACGGTAAGAGAGACAAAGTCAAGGTAGATACAAAAGGAGTTGAGCAACTCACCATAGTTGTAAAGAAAAGTGTGGAGGAAATGCTAAAAATCTTTTCCAATGAAGGTTTTACTCATGTAAAGTTTGAACACAAGCAAGAAACGCAGATCGGTAGCGGTCTTTCATTGAAGCTGAAAAAACCATGGGAGATGCATGTTAGACTTTTAGAAATGAAAAAAGGCCTCGTTGCAATTCAAGCAGAGGTAGAGGTTTCACGTGACTATCTACAACATCTTTTCTGTCAGAGAACTCCTGTATTTTATGAGATAGAGACATTATTAAAAAAACACCAGATCGAATACAAAATTTGGAATGATCGGATAAGAAAATATGTCAACACAGTTCTCGATAATTATAAAATTAAACTTGCAACTCCAAGTTTTCCAGTATTAGCATGGAAGCCCATGGTATATGTAATTTCGACAATAGGCGGATTGTACCTGTTCAAGTACCTAATGACAGTTTAGAATAGTCAAGCAACAAGTGGATTAAAAACAAAATCATTTGATTTTTTTTACAATATCATATTCTATGATAATCCAAG
>JARCRW010000057.1 GCA_029850515.1 Nitrosotalea sp.
AATTGGAATTAAGTATTCTTGATACCCTATCTAGAAGAGTATCGTAGTTTTCCAATCTCTTTCGTACCTCATCTATCTGTGATTTTTGGAGAATTATCTCAACGGAGCCCACTTCTTTGGCAAATTTTTCTTGAGTTTCAAATGGATTAGGATCAGATTTTATCTCTCTCAGTAGATCTTCGGCAAATCTTTTGGTGAATTTTGGAAACTCTTCCTCTGCCTCCTTTTTGTATTTGTCAAATAGTCGATATCCCTTGCTTTTGAACAATGCCTGTTTGACAATGTCTTTTCCTGGCTTGGTGGACAATAATGCCTCCTTGCTGAAGATGGATTCGTCTTTACTGCTCACACAATGGCACAACTTTTTTGCTATTTATGCATTCAGTCTCTTTTTTATTACTTAAAATAAATTAGGACCAGTAAAAGAAAAACTTGTGAAAGTAATTGACATTTTAGAAGAGGCTGCGAAGAGAGTACACAAGAATGTAAAACATCTTGCAGGAACAAAAGAATCCGGTACAGACCATGGAATGGGAGCGGGTGGAGATATTTCTCGCAGAATTGACATTGTAGCAGAAAAGACTGTTCTCGATTACCTTCGTGAGATAAATTTTGAATGTACGGTATTCGGAGAAGAATGTGGTATTGTTGCATTGTCACCAAATCCAAAAGGCTTTATCATAATGGATGCAATTGACGGCTCAACTAATGCAGTAAGAGGCATACCATTCTTTTGTTGTTCACTAGCATATACACCTGAAGACAAACTAAGTTCTGTTACAGATGGAGTAGTGATGGATCTACATAATGGAGATTTGTATTCAGCGTCAAAAGGCAAAGGAGCATATATGAATGGAAAAAAAATTCAGGTTCACAGAGAAAAACCAATTTACTTTGTTGTGGGTGTTGACATTTCTGGAATTTCACCAGATGCCCTACCGCAACTAGCACCAATTCTTTCAGCATCAAACCATGTAAGACATTTTGGAGCTGTCGCACTTGAACTTGCAATATTTGCTCGCGGACTAGTCGATGTATTTGTAGATCTAAGAAAAAAATTAAGAATTACGGATGTTGCTGCAGGATATCTCATAGCATTAGAAGCTGGTGGATATGTAGTTGATGAAAATGGTATGCCACTTGACTCAAACCTGAGCTATGACAAGAGGATTTCATTCATAGCTGCGGCAAATGAAGAAACACTTGCGGATGTAAGGAAAAAACTAGGTTTATCACCTAAGATCTGAGATTTAATTTCGGATTTGTCTTATTCCCGAGAAAAAGTTATGGCGCCCTTGGCGGGATTTGAACACGCGTCGAGGCCGTGACAGGGCCCCATTCTAGACCGGGCTTTACGAGGATTGGAATTGACCACATCCCCTCTATACTACAAGGGCGTTGAAATACTGTGAAAGAAAATCTGAGTTTAAAGCTTTCTTTTCTTTAAAAAATTTTGTAAAAGACTAAATTATACACAACTATGACCCTTCGCTATGGGTTCGTAGCTCAGCCAGGTAGAGTACCGGACTTTTAATCCGGCTGTCCGGGGTCCGAATCCCCGCGAACCCGCTATTTCATAGGTCTATTTCCGAGGCTTGTAAGACTCGTAAAACATCATTTCATACTCAAGTCCCAAAAATAGAAAAATTCTAACTAACTTAGGTTCAGTTCTGGAAACTCTGCTTGCTTGATTCCCAAGTCATGCTGGAGTGTTCTGATCTTCTTTGCATATTCAGCCATTCTAGTGTTATCACTCTGTACCTTGGCGATTTTGTATCCACGCCAAGCTTTTTTGAGTGCACCCCATGTCTGACCTGCAGTGTAGTTAGGGTTGTTTGTTTGTGGTTGTACGAATTGATACATACTAGAAAATGAGTTGTAAAAATCAAATATCAGTACATATGTTAAGTAAAATCAATACAAAAGTCAAGTTTCTCGTATTAAATTCAGATATTTACTAATTTATCTATAAAAACTTTCAATTCTTGAATATTTTTTGACATATTTTAGGTTTTGTTTTTTATCAGAGCGTTTACAGTATTTTCCAGATTCTCAATTGCTTCTCTTACTTCATTTGTTCTCTTGCGTGTACCTATTACATATGCCTGGATCTTTCTTTTTCTGTCTGTAATCATTCTTTGTTGTTCACGTTTACCAGAAGATCCCTGGGACTGTCTAGTTTCAAGTGATGATTCTGGAGTTGTAGACTGGATGATTTTGTAGAGATCCTTTGAATCAATTTCGTTAGATGGAATTGTTTTTTTTATTTCAGATATAGATAATTCAGTTAGGGATTTTTTTGAATTGGCTGCCATTTGTACTAGATGTCCAACTATTTTGTGTGACACTCTAAATGGTATACCTTTTCGTACCAAATGTTCTGCAATATCAAGAGAGATTGAAAATCCACCATCAATTGCTTGCCGTAGTTTTTTCTCATTTACAGTCATGGTTTTAAGAAGAGAGTTAATGACAATCAATGAGGATATTATTATCTTGGAAGTTGGCCAAATTGAGACCTTGATTTGTTGAAGATCCCTATTATATCCAGATGGAAGGCCCTTTAGATTTGACAATATTGCCATCTGGTATCCTATCACTTGTGCAGTTTTTCCACGGATGAGCTCAAGTATGTCTGGGTTTTTCTTTTGTGGCATGACACTTGACGTAGAAGTAAACTTGTCTGACAGTTCAAGAAAAGAAAATTCCGAAGTAGACCATATGATAAAATCTTCTGCCATCCTACTCAGATTTGTCATCATAATAGAAGAGTCGCTCACATATTCTGCAACAAAGTCTCTTGATGAAGTTGCATCAATTGAATTCTCAACCAGTCCCTTGAATCCAAGCATTTTTGCAGTAGATTGTCGATCAATTGGAATACTTGTACCTCCAACAGGACCTGCGCCAAGAGGAGATTCATTGATTCGGCCATATGTGACATAGAACCTGTCAAGATCCCGAAATAGAGCATCCGCATATGCCAAAAGAAAGTGAGAGAACAACCCAACCTGAGCCTGCTGAAGATGAGTATACAGGGGTACAATCGTATTCTGGTGTTTTTCTGCTAGTTGTATCAGTGTAGATATGGTTTCGTTTAAGCAAAAACAGACAATATTGACATCATCTCGTATTTTCATACGCATGTCAAGTGTAACTTGATCATTTCTTGAGCGCGCAGTATGCATCTTTCCACCAGCCTCTTTTCCTGCTTTTTTTATCACTAGAGACTCAATTAGTTCATGAATGTCTTCGGCCTCCGACTCTGCAGAAAAGTCTTCTTTTTTGAGTTTCTCCAGAGCATCAAGAATCTTTCCTGCCTCTGGTTTTGTTATTATTTTATTGTCAAAAAGCATCAATGTATGAGCCTGACTTCCAAGTATATCATACAATGCAATCTGAAAGTCATCTGAAATTGATGAAAGAAATTCTAATGTGTTTTCATCTAGTTTTCCTTCTAATCTAGATCTGTACATCAATTTAGGAAATAGAATGGTTATATATAGCATAGACGCTTTTTTGATTTATGTCACAGGCATCTCAAGACCTGAGAAGACACATTTTTGATGAACTAACAAAAGTAGTTGATCCAGAAATAAATGTCTCAATAATGGAACTTGAGCTAGTTGATAATATCGACATAGCAGGATCAGAAGTTAAAATTGATCTGCATTTGACCAGCCCATTTTGTCCTGCAATATTTGGATTTAAGATTGCACAAGATGTGCATGACAACTTGCTCAAGATAGATGGAATTAACGATGTCAAAGTAAACGTTTCAAATCATTTCATGGCAGAAGCCATAAACAATCAAGTAAACACTAGCAAGAATCCCAAAAAGCCTTAGAATATCATTTTTTAAATCCCAAAAGATATCCCCTGAGCAATTGTATTGCCATTGCAGGGTCTACACCTTTTGGACAGACATGACTACAGGATCCAGCAAAGTGACATCTCCATATACCATGAGAGTCATCAATAATTTTTAATCTGTCATCTTTTCCTTTATCTCTATTATCTGCCACATATCTATAAGCTTGTGCAAGCCCCTGAGGGCCTATAAATGACGTATCTGTAGCCATTGTTGGACATGCAGAGTTACACAGTCCACATTTAATGCAGTAAGAGAACTGGAGAAACTTTTCAAGATCCTGCGGTGTTTGTATGAATTCCTTGGATTCTGATGTTACTTCAGAATCTTCCCTGATGATAAAGGGTTTCATTTTTTTGTGGTTTGCGATTAGTTGTTTAAAGTCGACTGCAAGATCCCTGATTATTGGAAAATTGTTCATTGGTTCAACTGTTATAATATTTGAGTTCAATTCCGAAATCTTTGTGTAGCATGCCAACGCTGGTCTTCCATTTATCTTCATTCCACAAGAACCGCATGATGCTTGCCTACAGGAATATCTCACTGCCACAGAGTGGTCAAGGTTTTGCTTTACATACAATATTGCCTCCAAGACCGTAGTCCATTTCTGAACTGGAATCTGAAATTCCGAGAATGCAGATTCTTGTCCCTCTGAAGGATTAGACCTAGCTATTCTAAGAGTGATGGTATTTGGCTGGTTGGTAGTTTTTGCATTTGATTCCTCAGATGGTTTTGGCGCTGCTACAACTGCCATATCTAAGAAACCCCCATTCCCGCCATCAATATAGTTCTTGAGCCATATGCAATCAATGCTGCCATAGCTGCAAGAGATCCATAGTTAATCATTTTCTCATATGTTGAACCTTGTTTTAATTCCAAGAGGATTACTCGAAGGCCATTGAAGCCATGCACTGAAAGCAGAATTAGTACAGCTTCTAACATCAATGCATATGGAAGAAAATGATAGTTTGCAATCACATTTTGATATTGTAGTGAATCAGAAAATTTCTGTGACATTCTCATCAATATGTGTACAGCGACAAGTGCTACAGCTCCTAATGCTGTCCCATAATGTATTTTCATGATAATGCTTTCTCGCATCTTAATCACCAAATAGTACTGATGCACCGTACATCATGGCTAGAGCTGCAAGAGCAATTGAAACCCAGATGCAAAGCCGTTGTTTATAGTTAAGTGATGCTGCCTTGTATGGATATTCTGGCTGTCCAGGTTTGCCAACTCCTATACCTCCATGGCCGAGCATAACTCTAATTCCATTTGCAGTGTGGAACACACACATGCCAATTACCAGTGTGAGAAAGATATGACCTTGTGGAGTTTGTGTGAATTCTAGCATCTTGTCCCAAGCTATTTTTCCGTTGACAATTGTGCTAGTTTCATAAATATGACCTATCAAATATGCAAGTAATCCAAGTCCAGTAAGTCTCTGTAACCAATATGCAACGCGTTCTATTCCATATCGGGTTGGGTTTGCCATTCCCTTTATGCCTTCGCGGTTTGACAATCTTTCTGCCACTAGTATTTCCTCTCCACTGGCTGGTATTTAGTAATAGTTACAGGATGTGTCTTTAGAACGGGTTCCTTGGTATCATAATACACAAGAGTATGATGTAAAAAGTTCTTATCGTCCCTATCAGGGTAGTCAACTCTCGCATGTGCGCCTCTTGATTCCTTTCTTGCAATTGCGCCCATTAGAATAACTTCAGCAACACGGAACATGGAATCAAGTTCCATAACATTTGTGAAGTTTGTGTTATACTCTTTAGCTTTATCATCAACATGTTTCCAAGTTTTTTGCTGTAGTTGCCGTACTTGTTTTAATCCCTCAACTAGACCGCTTTCAGTCCTAAAGACATAAGCTTTTGAATTCATTATATCAGTCAACTCCTGACGTACTTCGTATGGGTTTACACTTCCGCTTCCTCTAAAAATTCCATCATAGATTCTTTTTTCTTCAGTAGCAACCAAGTGCATTGGAAAAGGCGGTTGGGATTTCCCCTCAAGGACATATTTTGCAGCTATTTCTCCTGTGATCTTTCCCCACACAATACACTCTGACGTGGAGTTTGCCCCTAGCCTATTTGCACCATGAACGCTATTGCATGCAACTTCACCAGCTGCCCATATTCCTTGTATTTCCGTCGCACCATCTATGTTTGTGTGGATTCCTCCCATCATGTAATGACATACTGGCCTGACATCGATTGGTTCAGTTACTGGATCTATGCCAGAGAATTTTAAGGAAATTTCCCTTATGGCAGGAAGTTTTCCGATAATTACTTCCTTACCAAGATGTGTCAAATCTAGTTTTAGACATTCCACACCTGTTTCGTTTTTGAAACCCCTACCCTCATTAATTTCTGTCATCATAGCACGTGAAACCACGTCTCTTGAAGCAAGCTCAAGCTTGTTGGGAGCATATTTTTTCATAAACCTCTCTCCATCTTTGTTTATTAGATAACCTCCTTCACCTCTAGCAGCTTCTGTAATTAAAATTCCAGATGGTAATATTCCAGTTGGATGAAATTGGACAAATTCCATATCTTTTAATGCCATTCCAGCACGATATGCCATGTCTAATCCATCAGGAGTTGAAGCTAGTGAATAAGTTGAAAAACTATAGACTCGTCCTGCTCCACCAGTTGCAATAATCAATGCTTTTGCCTTGAATGTATAAAAATTACCATTTGAGAGTTCGATTGCTGTAATGCCGCAGAAGCGTTGACCATCGTGGATTATAGATGTAACAAACCATTCATTGTAAAATTCTATGTTATCAAATTTCTGACAAGTATCATACAGGGTCTGCATCTCGTAGAATCCAACTTTATCTTGAGCATATGTTGCGCGGCTAAAGCTGTAACCTCCAAATGGTCTCTGACCAATTTTTCCATCTTCCCTTCTAGACCATGGCATCCCCCAATGTTCAAGTTGATATATTTCAGACGGCATTTCTGAAACCAGTCTTTCAATGACGTCTTGATCTCCAAGAAAGTCACTTCCCTTCACAGTATCATATACATGAGATTCAAGAGAATCTCCTTCTTCAGGATATAAAACAGCGGCTGTTCCGCCTTCAGCAGATACAGAGTGTGAACGCATGACTTGAAGTTTTGAAATAACTCCAATCTTGATCTTTGAACTTACTTTTGATGCTTGAATTGCTGCTCTGAGACCAGCAAGGCCAGAACCTACTATCAAGAGATCAAGTTCTATGCTGTTGACCATTATTCGACATTCTCCTTTCCACGCTTCATAAATATGTCTTGTGAAGGATTTTAATCAGGATATATTACTATTATGTAAGTCTAGAGATAGTTTTTGAACCTACTTGATTAGAGTTTGACTTTCAGAAGATTTTCAATATATTTCACAGGTTGTTGAAAAATATTCTAATCAGAAAAAATCATGGCTAGAAAAAGTGTCAAAGGTTAACTAAGCAATAAATAATTGTAGAACAACATAGCCACAGTTGACAAATACTAGAAAATTATTATTAGATAAATCAAAACCTCTTGTCTTTCCCGGGGTTTATGATGCCATAACTGCAAGAGTAGCCCAAAAAGCGGGCTTTGAAGCAATGTTTCAGACAGGATATGGAACATCTGCAGCACTTCTTGGTATGCCAGATTATGGTTTCATAGGATCCACTGAGACAATTGAAAATGCAAGAAGAATATGCAAGTCAGTATCTGTTCCGGTCATAGTAGATGCTGACACAGGTTATGGTAATCCATTAAGCGTATGGAAACTTGTAAACGAGCTGGAATCAGTGGGGGCATCTGGCATATTTCTTGAAGACCAGAAATGGCCAAAAAGATGTGGGCACATGTCAGGCAAGGAAGTAATTCCAAAAGAAGAGTATGCCGAAAAACTTCGTGCAGCTATTGATGCTAGGAAGAGTAAAGACTTCATAATTGTTGCTAGAACCGATGCACGAGCAACTGAAGGTCTTGATGCTGCAATAGAGAGAGGTATATTTTACAAAGAGATTGGTGCCGATGTAATTTTTGTTGAAGCACCCAAATCAATTGAAGAAATGAAAAAAATAGGCAAATCAATCAAGGCTCCCCTAGTTGCAAACATGATAGAGGGAGGAGCAACACCTGTTCTCCCATCCAAGGAATTACACAGTATGGGATTCAATCTTATTTTGTATCCATTATCTGTGCTATATGCAAATACATTTGCAACATTGAAGATTCTAAGAGAATTGAAAAAAACTGGAACTACACTAAAGTTGAAAGAGTCTCTCGTAAATTTTGATGAGTTCAATAACATTGTAGACCTTTCCAGATTCAAAAAAATGGAAAGTAAATATTCAACAAAATAAGTGACAAAAAAGAAAAGAGTCGTTCAAGGTTACTATCTTAAGAGTGTGTTCTCTTTACTTCTATTTCTATAGTAGAAACATTCCTAGAGCGTCCATCTTGTGATTGCATTTGTTCTGAACCTATCTTGATGTTTCCGACGGCATAGCCAGCATTTTCTGTTTTTCGTGCAATGATTTGAGCAACATCCACTGCATGGCCGATACTAAGTCCTCTTGCCTTGATTGATATTTTTGGTTGGTTTGCCAACTGTATGAGCGCAGAAGTAACATACGACATAAGTGGCTTTTTTCCAATGTAGATAATGTCTCTAGATTCGGACATGCGCTAACTACCATTTGGGATAATTTAAATCTAAGAATGGAAAATTCGAGGCAATGAAGTTTTTACTATTCCTAATTTTTGCAGGAACGATAATTGGATCTAGTTCTGCGTATGGATATGAAGAGACGTCAACATCAGACTTTAAGATAGTAAACTCTCTCGGTGAGGAAATAAAATCTCCCGTAGTTGACCAGCAGCTCAATTTACAAACATCGTTAAAAAACATAAGTGAAAAAAATATTGATTGGGCATACATAGTTCAGGTGATTAACTCAGATGGTGCAATTGTTGATCTCAATTATGCAACAGGGTCTCTTGCAAAAAATCAAACTCTTGCGGCAGCACTGTCATGGACTCCAAGTGAAGCAGGAAACTACAAAATCGAGGTATTTGTTTGGGATAATTTACGTGACATAAATCCACTTGCTCCCATGTCAACACATTCAATTACTGTAACTTGAAAAAGTGGACCGGGTGGGATTTGAACCCACGATCTCACCCATGCCAAGGGCGTATCCTACTAGGCTAGACGACCGGCCCATGTTCAACCAGAATATTGCATCTGATTTGCATTAACTTTTTTTGAGAGGTTATTAACGTTTAGTGTAAATCAAAAATTTAGGATGTGAAATAACAGCATAAGATATTTAACTATCTAAATCAAAAATCCTCGCGTGGTCGTAGACAGTAAAGCAATAATTTCATACATACAAATTCAGAAAGAAGATTTAGCGGTTTTTAGATTCATACCAAAAGAAGGTGGTGAAGTACCACAGTATAAGGCCGGACAGTTTCTTACACTTGGAGCACATGTACCAGCAGAAAACAAGGTGATTCGAAGAGCATACTCGATTGCATCAAATCCAGAGAACAGAAAATATATTGAATTATACATCAGGTGGGTAAGAAAGCCACTTCCAGGACGTCTTACTACAGTATTATTTAGTGCAAAAGAAGGAGATGAGATAATTTGGTTAAAACCTACCGGTCCTTTTACCATTGAAGAAAAGAAACCAGATGGTGAACCAGATAATAGAAGAATAGTTTGTCTTGGTGGCGGTACAGGCCTTGCACCATTTCTCAGTTATGCAAAACATCTTCATGCAGTAGGAAGTAAGAGAGAGATCGTAGTATATCACGGTGCTAGCTATGTTGACGAATTAGGTTACAGAGATGAATTAACCAAACTAGAAGAGGAAAGCCTTGACAGAGGAAGAGACAAATGGAATTTCAGATATAGAGCTACCATAAGCAGACCAGATGAATGGTTTAACAGAACTTGGAATGGTCACAAAGGCAGAGTAGAAAGTTTCCTACAGTCAAAAGATGGAGAAATGTCCCCGCTTGAAAAGATGGTTGGTGAGAAAATTACAAAGGATAATACAGTATTTTTCATTTGTGGTTGGCAAGGAACTATAGATGGTTGCCTAGATGTGTTGACGCCAAAAGGTTTTGTCACAGAAAGAAACAAGAGAGCAGACAAGAGTTTTGAAATAAAATACGAATCATACGGCTAGACAAAATTCCCTTTGAAAGAATAATATTCTATTACCATAGCGAGTCTTACAGGGACGTAGGTTAGCTTGGTAGACTGCCAGCCTCGGGCGCTGGATGTCGTGGGTTCAAGTCCCATCGTCCCTATTTTTGTAGGAGATTTATCACAATTTTGAATAAATGATTGAAATATGACACAAAAATACAGAAAAGCAGTTGACAGTAGCAATCTATCTTGCGCATTTGAATCCTGTTACCAAGGCACACGTAGAAATTATTAATGAATTAAAAAATGGAGGTCAAGTAAGAATTTTACCAGTCATATTCATGAAGAATAACAAGGAGATCAATAGTAGAAGTTTTCCTTTTAGTTATGAATTGAGGAAGAAAATGCTTCATGCAGTATTTGGTGATAGTGTCACAGTTGTACCAAACTATGCATTTTATGCACCATTTGCAAAATACATGCCCCCAATGTTATCTCCATATTCATGGAAAATAAAAAAACAGATTCTTGACGGAGTAAAGACAGATTATTTTACATATACTGGTGACAAAGCGGAAGGTTTTGTGCTCAAGTTATACGGTCTCAATCCCAGAGTGGGAAAAAGAAAGGAAACCTCTGCGTCATCTGTGAAACAAAAAATGTTTGATGCAGCAATGGGAAAAGATACGGATTGGGAAAACTATGTCGAACCCGAAGTAGTACGGATAATACGTGAGAGCTGGGACGTTGTTAAAAAATTTGCAAATGCCGAGGATCTTACATACAGGGTATTAGGAATGAAATTTCCCAGCATAGGGTTTTGGTAGAGAAATAGATTAATTATAGACAGATTCGTTTTTTCAATATGAAGTCTTTTGTTCCAAAATTTGTCTGGTTTGATGGTAAGATAGTAAGAGACGAGAATGCAAAGGTTCCAGTCATGACTCATGCCATACATTATGGAACTTCGGTTTTTGAAGGACTGAGAGGATATTGGAATTCCAAAAACTTGAATATTTTCAGATTGCAAGATCATATCAAGAGATTTAGAAATTCAGGCAAGGTGTATTCAATTTCTCTTAGGTTTACAGACAAAGAAATTGCCAATGCAATAATTCAGATTTGTAAAAAAAACAATGTTAAAGAATCATGCTACATAAGACCATTTTATTTTGTAGGTAAACATGGAATCAGTCTCCATGTAACTGAAAAAACTCCAACACATGCAGTAATAGTCATGTTCCCTTTCGGGGAACTGTTTAACAAGAACGGGATAAAGGTAGGTACGTCTTCATGGAGACGAATTCACGACATCTCCACTCCACCGCTTGCAAAGATGGGCGGAAATTATCTTAATTCCATACTAGCAACGCAAGAGTCAAAAAGAAATGGCTATGATGAAGCCATTTTGTTAGACCATCTAGGAAACATAAGTGAAGCCCCTGGTGAAAATATCTTTGTCGTGAGGGATGGAAAGTTATTAACGCCTCCACCTAGCTCGTCAGCATTAGAAGGAATAACAAAAGATTCAGTAGTCAAGATAGCAGAAGATCTTGGCTACCAAATAATAGAGCGTGAGATTCCCAGAACAGAGATTTACTTTGCTGACGAGGTATTTCTTACAGGAACTGCAGCAGAAATAACTCCAGTTATTTCAGTAGACAACAAGACGGTAGGAGATGGTAAGGTAGGAAAGATTACAGGAGACATTAGAAAGATCTATTCAGATATCACCATGGGTAGAAATAAGAAATACTCAAAATGGATAACATCGGTGTACTAGTATGAAGATAGTTCAGATAGGTACGGGCGGTTTTGGAAAAAATCACGTACGAATTCTTTCTCATCTTGGAGTTCTTTCAGCTATATGTGACATGGATGCCCCTAGGGCAAAAGAGATTAGTGAAAAATATTCTGTGAATCATTATACGTCTCTAGATTCCCTTATGGATTCAGAAAAGTTTGATGCGGCATTTGTGTGTACACCTACTTCAACTCACTTTGAGTTGGCAAAAAAACTCTTAGAACAAAAGAAAAATGTTTTTGTAGAAAAGCCAATGACTTATTTTTCAAATGAAGGGGAAGATCTTCTCAAATTAGCCAAAAAAAATAAGGTAATTCTCACAAGTGGATACATAGAGCGATTCAATCCTGCCGTTTCACTTGTCAAGGAATATGTCAAGACCAAAAAGTATGGAGAATTGATCATGCTTGAATTTCATAGAGAAAATAGAATGCCAAATCACATAAAAGATGTAGGAATTATCTATGACACCTCAGTACATGACATTGATACTGCCATGTGGTTATTTGACGATGTACCAGAAGTAGTATTTGCAAGGTCTGGAAAAATAAGACATGAGCATGAAGATTTTGCAACAATAATGCTGGGTTTCAAAGACAACAGGGTTGCAATCATATCGTCAAATTGGATCACTCCAATTCGTGTAAGAAAATTTAATGCAGTATGTGGTGATGCTATAATTTCTTCTGATTTTATTACACAAGAAGTAAAGATCGAAACTAGTTCAGGAGCAGAGATACCAAGAAAGGAAATGGAGGAGCCTTTACTTTTAGAGATAAAGAATTTCATATCTGCAATAGATGGAAAAGAGAGCATCAGAGTAAGAGCAGAAGATGCCTTAAACACCACCAAGATTGCAGAAGCGGCACTTTTATCTAGCCAGAAAGGAACTCCAATCTATCTGAATTTAAAATGAACAGAAAACTAATGGAAATTCTTGCATGTCCCATAGACAAACACTTTCCACTAGAGTTGGTAGAATTGACTTCAAAGGAAGAAATTATTTCGGAAGGCACAATATTTTGTCCAAAATGTTCCAGATATTATCCAATAATAGAAGAAATTCCGATAATGCTGCCAGACGAATTGAGAGATAAGAATCAAGATATTGAATTTTTGAGTAAGCATAAAAATACTCTTCCTGACAAGATTGTCACAAAAGGCGTCCCATGGCACTTGTGATAAGAAATGGTTACGAATTTCATTTCTGAAAAAGCCAAACTTGGAAAAAATGTGAGGATATGGCATTTTGCCTATGTAGGAGACAATACAGAGATTGGAGACAATGTCAAGATTGGTTCTCTTGCACATGTTGATTACAACGTGAGAATAGGTGAAAATACCATGATAGAGGGGCTCGTATACATACCACCACTTTCCAAAATTGGAAAAAATGTTTTCATAGGCCCTGCAGCGTCTTTAACTAATGATCCTTACCCAGCTAGTAAAAAAATGATAGGAGTTACCATAGAAGATGGAGTAGTCATAGGCTCCAGGGCAGTCATAAAGGCAGGAGTTAGAATTGGAGAAAATAGCGTAGTGGCAATGGGGGCCGTAGTCACAAAGGATGTTCCGCCTAATTGCGTAGTAGTTGGAGTTCCAGCCAAGGTCAAGTATTCAAGAGAAGAATACGATAAGAAAAAGGCGAAGTGGGAAAACAGCTAGTGGCGTATCTGTTGATGAAATATCCAGTTCTTTATTTTTGACATTATCAAGATCCAAAGTACTACAAGTATGATCGCAATACCTGCTTTTACAACAGAATCTATTATACCATCTAGATTGCCGAATCCCTGAATTGAGATGTGTGCGATTATTGGAACAATCAGTGCACCTCCAGCAATAATCAGTAGCCACATCACAAATATGTAGAAAAAAATCGGAGTTCCTTTCATAGATTAATTTCCATCATGAAAGATGTTATTATTGCAAGTGCTGCAGAAAATAATGTCAATCTGAATATCACAAATCCCACTTGTTTTTCAGTAAGAGGTCCATTTGCTAAGATCAATCTGACAAGGGTCACAGGAGCAGATTTATCAGTACTGGCCATCAGTTTAAAATCTTCAGTGTGAACAACTGGATTTGCTTTTATTTGTCTATGTTCAACTATTCGTTTTACACTAGAAAGGAACAGAAAAGAGTTTATCACTGCAGGAAGCAATGCAATTGCGGCAATAATTTCAACATGACCTATGATAGACAATGCACCATACATGGCTCCCAGAGTTAGCGCACCAGAGTCTCCTGGGAATATTTTACTTGGAACTTTATGATATTTGTAGAATGCCAACGACACAAACCCAAGAGGTAAACTTGCCAACGCAATATCATAATGGTGTACAATGACAAGACAAACAGTGAGTGCAAAGCTAGCAATTGTCATAAATCCACTTGCAACACCATTTAGTACATCAATAGAGTTTATTGTATTTCCCATAACTGGAATGATAATAACTATCAACGCCAAATAGAGTTCCGGAATCTTGACTGAACCAAATAGTGGAAATGCAAGATGTGGTGGAGTATATGCTCCAAGTAAAATAATAGGCAATGCAGAAGCTGCAAGAGCAAGTGGTTTGAACCACCCACCAAGTACTTTTCGATCATCTACAAAACCAACAAGGAAAGCAAGGGAGGTTGTAATGATAATTGCCAGTATGTCGGCGGAGGGAAAAAAGGCATAAAGAGTGAGCTCAGAAGCCAGAATTCCTGCAAGAATTGAAGGTCCCCCAGGACGGGCAACCACTGTTGCAACCTCTTTGTTGTAATCTTTTACAACCATATTTCTTTTTGTCAGTACTTTAATCAGACTTGGAGTAATTGCATAAACGGTAACAAACGCCACTGCTGAAATCAGTATTCCTACAATAGTTCTATCCAGCATTATCTTATCTTTTTCAGATATGTCTTTATGTTTTCTGCAATAATTGGTCCTATCTTGTCCATTTTGGCTAGTTTTTCAACAGATGTTAAAGTTAAATCCTCTCTAGTTTTTATGCCATTTTTAAAGAGTACCCTGGCTCTTACCCTTCCAATTCCTTTTACTTGCACCAGATCAACAAGTTCTTCTTTTATACCATATGCTACTCTGGACCTTAGAGAGTCAATTTCAGTCAAGATCTCATCTTTTTTTTCTAGTTTTGTAATCTCATAAAGAGCATGGATTAACCAGTCCGCAGTCTCTACCATCCTATGCATATCACCAGATTCTATACCAAAATTATCAGACAGAAATATTTCGCTTGATTCATTGATCCAAGCGTGTATTGCAAGAAGACTTCGGTTACAGTCATATTCAGATATAGGTTCTATTAGTTGATCAGCATAATTTTCAATCAGGGTACCAACAAACTCATAATCTTTATTTCGTAATGAAAACTTGGGAAAGAAATCCTCGGAGACTGTAATCAAATGTAGCAAGCCAAGGGCATGTCCATGTGTTGGGATTTTTTCCAAGGATTTTCTAAATAGAACTGCTGTAAGAGGATCTATGTATAACGTGGAAGTTTTTTTGCCAAAGTCTGTAGCAATATACCTATTTCCTTTTTGTTTTACAAGATCCTCTGATTCCAGATATCGCAAAGATATCTGAATATGGAATTTTATTGTTGTTTTTCTTTCTTGTGAACCTGAAAGAGTCTTTGAAAAGAATTCTACAATATCTTCTCCCTTGATACCAGGATTTGTCGATACGAAACTAAGAAGATGAATTCGCAATGCCTTGTCTCCCGTAAGTTTTGAAGAGATGGGTTCTGGTGTTCCGTTAACGTAATAATCAAAGATCTCATCGCTATTTGAGTTGGCCACAATTATTGCCTCGCCATATTTGTCATACTGTGGTCTGCCTGCACGGCCACACAGTTGTTTATACTCCAGAATACTGATTGGTTTGTTTATGCCATACTTTGCATCATATCTGGACATATTAGCAATAACCACTCTTCTTGCGGGAAGATTTACTCCGGCAGCCAAGGTAGGTGTAGATGCCAAGATCTTTATTCTTCTGTTTCTAAATTCAGATTCAATTAGATCTCTACAATTCGGATTAAGACCAGCATGATGAAATGCCACTCCGTTTTTAATTAGACCTGCCAATGTTTTAACAAGTTCAGTGTGTTCATTATCATCCAAGACTTTTTGTGAAATTTTTCCCAGTACTTCTTTTTCTTCAGGGTTTAGAGTCTTTAACACAGCCTCTGATGCCTTTGTGGCAAGAGAGACAGAACGTGCCCTCGTTTCTGCAAATAAAATTGCTTGACCTCCATTATTTAGTGAATCAAGCCCCAAGTCAACCGGTGGTCCTCTGATGCTTGTTTGAACTTCAAATTTTTTCCTGTCTTGCATAATAACTATACCTTGATCATAGACTCCTTCTGACAATGGAACTGGCCTCCACTCACTATGAACCAATTCACACCCTAACCAATCAGCAATTTCGTCAGCGTTAGTAACAGTAGCACTAAGAGCAAGTATTTGCGGTTTTTGTGGTAATAACTTCATCTTTGTAAGTACAATTTCAAGAGTCGGTCCCCTATCATCATCACCCAATAGATGTACTTCGTCAGCTATTACAAGACTGATTTGATCTAACCACTCTGCACCTTGTCTTATGATAGAATCCATTTTTTCATTGGTTAGTACAAGAATATCGTTTTGGCCTAGATTCTTGTCAGACATATCAAAATCCCCTGTAGATATCTGGATTTTCAGATTTTTTCCAAGACCGTCTGAACCAAGTTTTTTAAATTCATTGAATTTTTCGGAAGCCAAGGCCTTTAGAGGACTAAGATAGATTATTTTTCCCCTCTTTTCAGATAGATGTTTTATTATTGCAAGAATAGCAATCAATGTCTTACCACTTGCTGTCGGAGCAGAGACCAAGATGCTTTTTCCTTCAAGCAATCCAGCTTTTACTGTCTTTTCCTGAGGTGGATATAGGCTCACATATCCACTTTTTTGTAGAAATTCGATTGTTGAAGTAGGAATGTCTAACTGATCTATTTTCATACCCGGTTATAATGACCGGGTTTAGATTCATAAATAGCGGACTCTCTTTGCAATTTTTTAATATATTTTCTTGCCTCATCTTCCGTAAATTTGTCAGTCTTGATAAGTTCTTTGACAAATGTTTTTTCTTCAACAGGCCTTTTTTCATCGCCTTCAAGTGATTTCATTACATCCATGAATAGTTGCATTTTTGAGACCTCACTGTGAGGACGTCCTTGAAGAACTCCGAGGTCGACTTTTCCTGTGTTAACATCAACTCCTGCATCTTGCAACATGCTTTGCATGAGAAAGATTGCTCGTTCTGCATCCTCCCCATCAACTTGTGTTTTCATCAACAATCTAGCTCTTGCTGTTGCCAACCTTACAAGTCCCTCTAATTGTCTAGGTGTCACAGTGATCATTCCTTCAGATTCTACATTTCTCATGGTCATATAGTAATTTAGGATCAGATCTTCTGCTTCTGGAGTAAGATTTGGATCAAACCTCTTTGCATATGAGAGATATTTTGTAAGAATATCAACATCAATTAGCGACTTGGTATCAGTTCCTGATACCCTATGTAAATTCAATATGTGTCTTGCAATCCGTGTATCCTTTTCTTTTGATGGAATATCTCTAACAACAAAAATAAGATCAAAACGAGTTAAGAGTGGAACTGGAAGATTAACATTTTCAGTTATATTCTTGAAAGGATCATATTTTCCAAACATTGGGTTTGCAGCAGCTAAAATTGAAGTTCTGGCATTCAATGTTGCAACAATTCCACCCTTTGCAATACTTACTGATTGTTGTTCCATTGTTTCATGCAATGCACTTCTATCTTCTGGCTTCATTTTATCAAATTCATCTATACATACAAGACCTTGATCTCCTAATACTACAGCACCAGCCTCAAGCATCATTATACCAATTTTATCCCTGACAACTGCGGCTGTAAGTCCTGCAGCAGTAGAACCTCTACCAGATGTATAAAGTCCCCTTGGGGCAATTCTTGCACAAAATTTTAACATTTCACTTTTTGCTGTACCAGGATCACCTACTAGAAAGACATTGATATCACCACGAATTTTAGCACCGTCAGCAAGAATTTTTTGAGTAGATCCTACAATTAGTAACAAAATGGCCTCTTTAATTATATCATGTCCACTCACATGTGGTGCAAATGAAGCAACAAGTCTATCATAGATATCAGGATTTTTAACAAGTGATTTGATTATTCTTTCTTCATCAAGAGAGATTTCTTCCCGTTCAGTGCTTCTAGAAGTCTTATTTCCACGTCCACGATGAAACTCGATATTATTTCCTTGAATTCTTAATCTATAGATGCCACTTTTTCCTCTCATAGAAGGTATGTGTTCTTGTTCAATTCTCACGATTCCTGTAAGTATGATACGATCTCCTGGCCTTGCATTATCAACCAAGTCTTGCAAGACTGTGACATCAAGATAGTGAGGCAATTGACCCGGGGGCAAATCTTCCGGTAATTCTTGTAGTCTCACCATTTGAAAATCAATAAACTTGCTTTGTTCTGGATTTATCTCAAGATCTCGGTGAGTGCATTTTCCATTATCACATTTTAACGGCTCTTTAAATTCTAGACCTTTTTCTTGAACTCTCACGGTCTTGTGGTTATCAGGACAAAAGTAAACTAGTTCTTTTGCAAGTGGTTTGATTTCAGAAGATCTAACAACCATTCCAGATACACTAATTACTTTTCCAATAACCTCTGCGTTTACTTCACGTAGGCTTCTCTGTGATGGATAGTTTGAAATTCTTACTCTAATATCATGTCGGATTTTTTCTGCATATTGCGGAAATCTTTCTTTAAGAATATCTTTTATTGCACCACCAAAGGCCCGGAGTATCTCATCAGGATCAGTGGTGAATATAGATTCAATTTCAGGGTATGACACCAAATCATTGTAGTCAACTACGATGTATTGTGTTTTCTTTGCCATCATTTGGTCTATTTCATCAACATATTTGTAAACATCAGACTTGTCTTTGAATTGACTCAAAAAATCTTTTACTTGATCTTGAAGTTTGCTCTTGGAGATTGATTCGGATTGGGTAGTCATTTTTTATCACCCATTATTTGCCTTTTAAACTCGGCACTGTTGTTGTGAATGTAATCAAATAATGTTCTCTCTTCTATTGTTAACTTTTTTGCTAAATCAGCAGTCATCTTGGATGAATCTGCCAATCGGATTATTTTTCCTTGTCGTTTACGAATGAGAGAATTTAACATACTTTCTATTTTATCACGATCTTCTTGTGGAAGTCTACGTGTAAATGAATTCACTTTGATGTAAAAGTCAAGATCCAATGTAGAGAGATCAAAATCACCTTGTACATTTTCTTTCATAACTGCCTGCTTTAGGGCCACAATCATATCAGTATCTTGCACTTCAATCAATTTTTCCGAAGATAATACTTCAGATATCCACCTAGGTATACTCAACAAATCACCCTGTTTGCCTTCTATTGATGTTAGTGGTGCTTCTATTTTCAAATCATGGCCAAAATTGACTTTGACATCCTGTAGGCGATATCCTATACTATGTACCTGTATGAGTTCGGAAATGTGCAATTTACTCGATCCTCCTTTGAGCCGCTAAAGGGATCGATCGATCAATTCTGTTAACCATTTAGTTCGATCATTTGATCTAAATTCTATCTGTACAAATTTGTTCCTGTTCATAACTGAAATAGCATCCTTCTCATTTAACATGGAATTCCAAGTAATCATCTTAACAATATCTCTTTTTTTAACCATAATAACAATCGGTTATAATAGTAATACCCAAACATCATTTTAGGCATGTGACAATAATTTACACAATTTCTTAAACTTAATTTTATTAGTAAGTGAAAGACGTATTCCCTATGAATGAATCTTCAATGTGGGTAGAAAAATATCGTCCTACCAAGATCTCGTCAATTATAAATCAAAAAGAAATAGTGGGTAGTCTACGATCTCTTTTAAAAAACACATCAGAAATGCCTCATTTGTTATTCTCCGGCTCTGCGGGAGTTGGTAAAACTACTACTGCGTTATGTCTTGCAAGGGAGATCTTGGGAGAGTCATGGCGTGAACACACTTTAGAATTGAATGCTTCTGATGAACGCGGTATCAACATGGTCAGAGAAAGAGTAAAGAAATTTGCAAGGTTTTCAGGTTTAGATACTAGCATTCCTTTCAAGCTTATAATTTTGGATGAAGCTGATGAGATGACCTCAGATGCTCAAACCGCCCTGAGAAGGATTATTGAAGACACTGCAAAACATTGTAGATTTATCATGATTGCAAACAATATATCAAAGATTATAGAACCTCTTCAGAGCAGATGTGCTGTTTTTAGATTTACAAGAATATCTGAAGAAGATATAATGATTCACTTGGAAGAGATTTGTAAAAAAGAGAAAATAAAATACACCCAGGAAGGCTTGAAGGCTTTATACCAGCATTCAGAAGGAGATATGCGTCACTCAATAAACATGTTACAAGCTACAGCAAGTGTTGGGATAGTAAATGAAGATAATGTAAAGACCTCGGCAGGACTTGCCAAGACAAGTGATGTGAGCATCATTTTGAAACTTGCGCTTGGAGGAAAAATTTCAGAAGCCAGGAATAAAATGATTGAACTCATCAAAGTTTATGGAATGTCAGAGTCAGACTTTTTGAAATATCTAAATGAAGAATGTTACAAAATTAAGACTACTCATTTATCGCAGATGTTAGAGGCCATAGCAAAATATGATTACAGGTTAATCATAGGAGCCAATCCAGAGATTCAGCTGTCTGCTTTATTGGCAGAACTTGGAAATATAGAAAAATAATAGCGCAGAGAGAGGGTATAAACATTTTGGCATCCCGCATTGAATAAATCAGTGTTCTCCTTGTACAATATCTTCTTGAAAAGACCCTCGAGGGGTTTTGTTCACTTAGTTTAGTTCTCTCACTTAACAGATGCAGAGTTTTCATTAAATTAACCATTTGACAACTTTAAAGGTGTAAATGAGATTGCAGAATTTGCACCAACAATCTCCAATAGTGCCATGTTATCAGGCTCAGTACAAGAAGTACCAATGGTTTGAGGACATACACATGAATATGAAGGATGAATTATGGCATAATGGTCAATTCCATTGATTGTCATTTTTTCTATGTAAATGTCAGAACCAAATTTTTGAGCTGAAAAACTATGAATGTTTGTACATGGAACTGCAAACATCTGACAAGGACTAGGAATATTGGTATCATTTAGAACAACGGTCTGAGTCAGATTTTCACGGGATTGCGGCAATACCATCACCCATCCACGTAACCAAGGATGAGGCTCGCCATGATATCCAAAATCTCCCACTCTTGTGAAAGTAAAATTGAATGATTTTCCACATTCACATGAATATCTCGAACATTTCACTGAATCTCCCCATACCATTCCATCAGTAGTCTTCTTTTCAATCATCTTCCCATAAGACCAAGTCTTGATCGGTTCTTGAACTTGGTTTTTATTACAAAATGGACATTTTATTTCTAATTTCAATTTGACATAATATTTACAACATGGGATTTATAGGAATTATGCGAAATAAAATAATGTCTACTATTACTATAAAATTAAAGAAATTACTAATGGATTTATTTTTCTGCCCAATCCTTTGC
>JARCRW010000058.1 GCA_029850515.1 Nitrosotalea sp.
CTTAAGATCTATTTGCTATATTTCAAACAATAATTTTAAGTGAGAACTAGATATCATATCAACTGAGTTATTTTCTTTAATATTTCATTTTCCACATGTTTTGTCCATACCATTTCAGGTATGTCTACTGCTAGAAACAACACAGACAAGAGTAATGCCTCTACCGCTGCAACCGCGATGTTTTGTATCCATTTACCGATTCCAATGTGTATTGCAAAGTTGTTCGAATCTCCGGTAATCATAATTGTAAAAGCCCTGTCTGCAGTGATTATGTCTCTAAGGATGCCTGCTTTCTTTGCCTGAATTATTATTCCTGTCGGGGAATTTGATGTTAATTGTGTTTTGTATCCATCTGCATCTAGCATTGTTATTATCTGCTGTGCTAGCTGGTCCAAATTTTTGTTCTTGTTCTGAAAATTGACTATTTTTTCAGAGATCATTTGGATGATTTTCACCCTCTACAGTACTCATGATGATTTCTATTGGGCATCTCGTTGATAACTATATCGGAACAATGTTATCTTGATTTTTTACTTGTTACATGAAATGCATGGCTAAAGTCTGGACTCCTTTTGACTTGGCAAATCTTGTAGAACTTTCTCATCCAGGTTTTGACTATCATGATTGTGATTCCTTGGCAGTTCTAAATGTCATGTGATCAATGATATCATTAAGTGCATCCGTGAGGTTTTTACCTAGTTTAGATGGTATGATTTGCTCATAAATCATCAGATTTACTATGTCTATGTATGATTCAATTATAGTGACTATCTCCCCGGGATTTTCTACCCTGGCTAGATCATCATTGCTCTTTGAGAGAATAAATATGGTTGTTCGAGATATTTTTCAAAGTTTGTTTGTTAAAATACAGCAACTTGCCCAATCAAGAATAGAATTAGAAAATAAAACATCTTACTATGAGCAATTAATAAAAAAACTTAGAAATAGCATGCTGTTCGCCTCATGTCCTTTGTTCTCACGTATCAGATTGACTTGTTGATTGATCTCATATAGTTTGTCTTCCATATCGGAAATAAAAGACTGTGAGATATCTTTTTGAAGTAATGCAAACTTGCTTTCAAACTCTAATTTTTTATTTTTCTCCGATATTTGTTGTAAAAGAATCTTCTCTGTTTGCTCTTTCCTAATTAGTCTAAAAATGATTCCTAGTAGCAAAAGATGTACTGTCACATTGATTCCAAGTAATGTCAGTTGTAACGTTGTCATGTCTCTTACTAGTTCTTTGGAATAATCTGAGAGATCATTGGTTACTTGGTCTGCACTGGTTATGAATTTGGATTTCTGGTCTTCTAGACTTTGATCGTTTAGAATGTTCTTGTCTTTTGTTGAAGACATCTCAGACATAATATCTGTCTTGTATGTGTTCCAGTTGTTTGAGAGTGTGTTCAGATCATGTGAAAACTTTGAAGGTACTGCAATTATTGTAATTTCATTTTGTGATGTAGCTGTCACATCCCCAAAAACGATTCCACCGTGCAAAAGGGTATTGATGTTGTTATCTATATTTTTGACTATGTCTAATGGTGGATTTTGATTGCCTGTAAGAACATAGTTTATTGTTTCTTGGTATAATGATTCTCCCAAAAATCTATTTTTACCACTAATGTTGATGGTATTACCCAGATAAGTTGACTGATTTTCAAAAAATACTAGAACTAAATAACTCGCTACAATCAACAAGATTTGACAAGCAATGACGCCTATTATTTTTCTACTCATGCTTTAGTTACCAAGTCTTGATTGAAAAAGGATTCTGAGTGTTGTCCGTAGTGATATTATGGTTTTTCAAAATATGCAATCTCATATGAAATGAATTCCAGAATGTGTATTATGATGAAATTTTACTATGGATGACAACTGATAATCATAATTATGTCAAAATACTCGAAAACAGAGTGAGCATATTGTCATAAATGTGGAAAAAAAGGTCTAATGCTCTCAGAACATGAAAACTTTGATACTGTTATGCACTCGAGAAAAAATCATGACAATGGAAATTTTGGCAGATTTTCAGGATGCTGGATTTTGATCACGCTGACAATGTACCACCAACATATGAAAAAGACATACTCGTTTATCCTGAAATCCGTAGGATATGCGAACAGAAGCGGGATGGTTGTCCTTAGTGTGTTTTTACAAACATTACTACGCGTTCACTATTCTGTAGCTACACGTATTAATTCTGGCATTTGTTTGCCTTTTCCTTGAGCCAGTGCTGATATGCCCCCTGTCAAACTTTCAGTTACAATGCCTTTGCCTCCAAATACTTTGACTGCATTCAAGGAAGTATACCCTGCCATGCAAACAAGCAATGATTTGCGAGAACCTTCCAGAGCTTTATTCAACTCTTCGGGAATTTGCTGTGTTGCTAAAAGTTTCTCCACATCTCTTGCCTTTGGCACAAAGACCTTGCTTTTATCAACACCCATAGTTTTTGCAATTAATTCTATTCCTTCCTCACGTGGAGTATACTGGGTATGAATCCAGATCACTTTGTCATAATCGTCTATACTGGATATTGCCTCCTGAAGGGAAACCTGAGTGCGATTCTGTTTCTTTCCAGTGTCAGCCAGATTCTTTTTGTATTTTTGTATTCCATCTGCAACAATTACGACAAATCTTCCTCCAAAACCTCCAAAGTTTGTCATTTGCATCACTGCATATAGTGCAAGGGCACTGCTTTCTCCAATGTCATAGCCCTTGTCTACAAAAAACTTTAGCAAACGTTTTGCATCATCGAAATCTACTTCATGCTGTCCTGCATATTGATCAGGCTCGTAAAACTTCAAGCCTGACGTTTTGCTTTTTGTCCTGATTCCTGCAACATCCTGATCACCAAGTGGAAATACTACATGCAGAGATTTTTTTCCATATTTTTCAGACATGTATCTACTCAAGCCGCCAGACGTGCCGCCAGTACCAAACGTGCAGACAATTCTAAAGTCTTCCAATGATTGTTCTTTTTCATGTAGTTGTTGGTCTATTTCTACTGCAGTAACTTTTCGATGTACGTCAATATTCATTTCATTGTCATATTGTTCTGGACAAAAACAATTGTAGATCCTTGCAAGAAGCTTAGCCAGGTTTATGATATCTTGTTTAGCTAAAAGAGCCTGTGCTTCAGTACTTGCATTATCAAAAATAACTGGGTCAAAGCCAAGATCAGATAATTGTGATCTGATGTTTGCAGCTGTTGCTCTTGCCACTAAAATATTTGGATTATCCTTCATTCCTGGAGCCGGGCAAATGTCCATGTCCAGATTTATGATGCGAATTTTCTCATTTCTTAATTCCTCAAACACTCCTTCCTGAAGCTTTCTTGAAACAAGGGCAACTACATCTAGCCCAATTTTAGATAACTGTCCGAGGGCTATCCCAAAGTTTCCCGATGTAGCTTCAAATATTGTCTGCCCGCTCACAAGTTTCCCTGTGACAATGGCATCATGGATTATGTTTACAGCTGGCCTTACTTTGATCGAGCCTGCTAGCAAGTTAGAATCAAACTTGCCATAAACTCGTAGATCTTTGCCATCAAGATTTAGACTAAACTCTTTTTTCGCACACTCTTTCAAATCTTCGGTAATGTCGATTAGGGGTGTTGCATTGATAATCCTAGTCCCGTCTATTTTTTCTAGATGCGGAACCTTACTCCATATCTCTTTTTGAAACCGCTCTAGCAAAATACCGTCGCTGCCGTTGTCTGTATTTGATTCCATTTTTCTTCTCTTCGTGTTGTGGTGGATAACAAGATCTTATAAAATATGCCATATTCTTCCAATGGTGTTTAGGGTTCAAAAACAGAATGCCTATCTTGTATTTTATGAAATACTAGACTAGTTTTGAATCTATAGTTTGTTTAAGGTGTGATTTTGTCTAATCATACTTGCAATTATGATGACAACTTTTTTACCAAATCTGAAAACTCTACCTCATTTAGAACTGGTGTTGCCAAAAAATCAAGATTTTCTTGTACATGTTCTTGTGATTTCTGTCCTACGAGCGGAGAAATAATTCCCGGTGTGGACCTGACAAATTGCATTGCCCTGTGTGATGCTTTTAATATGTTTCCAAACTCTGGCAAAACATTTGGTGCAAGCAATTTGGCTTGCATTAGAGGAACACTTGCAAACACTCCTATGCCAAGTTGCATGCAAGACTCTAGTATGGTGCGCTGGTTAGAGTCCTGGTTCTTTAGAATCAAAGCCTGATCAAGATACATGTTGTATGGTAACTGGATGAATCTAAATCCATTATCTTGTCCGCCCACTTGTTCTGCTATGTTTGCAATGTCAAAAATTGAAAGGTATTGTGGATGGCTATCTGGAACTCTGAAACATTCCCATGTGGCCATTCCGTAATATTTTATCAAGCCACTCTTTCTTTGATTTTCATAAAACTCAAAAACATCTTTTAGTTTTTTTGTAAACTCTTCTTTTGAAATGTCTTGAAGTTGGCCTTCTGCAGCATTATGTATGTACATGAGGTCTATGCAATCAAGTCCAAGGTTTTTCATACTACGATTTAATTGGTCTTGTAGGTATGGTACTGTCATACAATGATATCCTGATGAGATATCTCCTGATTTTATCACCCCTGGCTTTACAAGCGCATTTTGTATGTTGACCCAAAAATCTTCATTAATGTCTCCGTCGTTTGTAACATATCCATTTTTTGTACTGATGAAGATCTCCTCCCTTTTTGCTTCTCCAGATTGTACGAGTTCTGCAATTGCTTTTCCGACAGATCTCTCTGCTTTTTGTGCTCTGTAGTTGATTGCGGTGTCAATTACATTGATACCTGACTTGACAGATGTTTTTATGGCATCTGAGACCATGTTGTCTGTTGCATTGTCCGGGTTGCCAAGATATGTGCCAATCCCGACAGATGATAGCGTGAGACCGGCAAATTGCTTGAAATGATTTTTTGATACCTTTGACTGTCTTTTTGCAAAACCTGCAGTGCCTTCGGGTGTTGCAAAACCTGGGATCATATGCTTGGATTACAATGCGGACGATTTAACCCTACTGTGGAATCTTTAACCAAATACCAATCATAAATGAAATGACAAACAGTGCTCCTGTTATTCTGCTGTATGTGACAAATCCTTGCATCACTGGAACAAGTTCTTCTACATTTTCATAATTTTTCATCAATGATTTACCTGATCTTATTGCCATGGGTATTGTTATCAGAGTGATGAGGGTTATGATTGGAAGTATTCCTGATGTGACTGATACTACTATGATTCCATAAATGATGATTGGAAAAATCCAGATTACTGTTGTAGCTTTTTGTTTTCCAAGTATTATGACCAGCGTCTTTCTACCATGTTTCTTGTCTGCATCAAAGTCAGGAAATGAATTCACAAAGAGAACAGTTGATGATAGTACTCCTGAAACAATTCCTGCAATGACTGGTTCTAGTGTTATGTGTGAACTCTGGACAAAATATGTGCCAAGCACTATCATGGAACCCTTTATTGCTACAAAGACCTCGCCGAGACCAGAATCAACTATCCTTGTTGAATAAAAATAAATGGAAACAATTGCAAACCCTAGAATTACTGCTATTGTTATTCCCCTTTCAAATATGAAAAATGCCCCTACTGCAGAACCAAGTACTAACATTAGTACTCCTGCGCGGTACACTTGTTCTGGCTTGAGCAACCCTTCTGGCAAAACTCCTGTCCCGCCGCTGAACTTTGTTCTTTTGGTATCTGTGTCTATCTGTCTCTTGTAGTCCCAATAGTCATTGAGCAAGTCCACACTTGCGTGCAGTGCTGCTACTCCTACAAATGTGAGTGCAGCAAATCCGATGTCAATTGTCTTGTTCTGCCAGCCGTTTATTGCAAGACCAAGACAGACTGAGATGATTGATGCAAGAAGAAATCTTATCCTAACAGCTCGTAGCCAAACCTTTAGCATAATATTCTTGAAAAAATGGATTATTTTGATATATGCTTGGTTGCTTTATCGCAGTTTTTCCAAATCTACACTTTCTATGGGTTTTCTACCATTGAACCCTTCCTCCTTTCCATGCCAGAATTTTATTTCAGTCTCTCCATGTTTCCAACAAAGCCATATTTCTTCATTGAACATAAGGGATGGAAAATCCATCAGTCCCTGATCAATGCTTTTGATTGATACGCCCGTTGCCTCCAGATCCTCAATTGATTTGTAAAAACTAGTTATTGCAGAATTAAGCTCCTGTTTTTTTATGATATAGTTCTTAAAGTTTGCCATGTATTTTGGATTTGACTCCAAATCTGATTGGATCCTAACAACTTGATCTTTCATGCTGACTATGCTGTTGAATTTTTCTATGATTGATGGAAGCATTTTGTTTGCTTGATCTAGTGTAAAGTGGGAAAACATTATTTTTTAACAATTATGAGGCAATTAAAAGTATTGGCAGTGATGTTATACCATGGACGATATTGTTTCCCCGATAATTCTTGATGCAAGATGTGACGTCCTATCTTTGATGTCATAGTTTGGACATACTTCCATTATGTCTGCCCCGCACATGCCTCTTTTTGCAATGGACTTGAGAAGCAAAGCCACTTCAGTATTTCCAAGGCCTAGGGGAACTGGAACAGAGACACCTGGCGCAAATGCCGGATCGATTACATCCATGTCAAGTGACACATACACATTCTTACCTATTTTGTTTAGAATCGTTTCTTCAGTTTTTTGTATGCCGTCATGAATTATATCAAATGGCGTGATGACTTTGAGGCCATATTTTTTGATGTTGTCTATCTCTTCTTTTTCTGGAGTCCTGATTCCTATCTGAATACTTGTGTTCACATCAATGTACGGCAAGACGTCATAAAATACAGAACCATAATACCCGTGAATGGAACTAACAAAATCTGGATGTGCATCAAAGTATACTAGTGATAGCGGACCGTATTTTTTTGAGACTGACTTGATTATTTCAATTGATATTGAATGGTCTCCTCCAATCGATACTGGGATCTTGGAATTTGAGATAATCTTGTTTATCGTATGTTCTATCTGACTGCGCTCTACGTTTCCATAATCATAAACTTTCTTGGTAATTCCACCTAGCGGCAAGCCCAGAGATACATTGTCTCCGCGTTTGTATGTGTCCCTTATCGATGAAATCTCTCTTATTTTATGTGGTGCCTCAGATGTTCCCTTTCGAAGTGCATGAGACTTTGATTCGTCAGGAATTCCAACTATGACAATTTCTGCCTCATCAAAACTGTCTGTGTTTGCCCAACAAATATTCATCATATTGTTGGGATCTTGTAATTATTAAAAATTCGTGTAGGTTGACAAAGTTAGATCATTTCTGGATCTTACATGTCAATAAAATAAGCAACTCAGCTGAGTTTTAATGATCAGAGCTGATAAAACACTATTATAATGAATCTTAAACCGTTGTAATATGAAACAAGGAGTCGGTGAAACCCTTCTGAGACGACTATTCTTTCCACACTGGATGGAGATAATGGCCGGGATTCTCATAGGCACCAGTCTTATTTTGATCTCTCACAAGTAAAATTTCACAAAAGTTTGTCTAGTTTTTGTAAATAATATCGCCAGCTAGCAGGCGCTGTATTTTACCTCTGTTTGATAAGAGTAATGCACCTGTCTTGTCTATTCCTACTGCTTTGCCTTTTAGAATTCCAGTGGTTGTTGTTGCGGTGATATTTTTTCCAATTGTGGATGATCTCTTGACCCACTCTTTTCTAATTTGCCCAATGGAACCTGATACAACTTTGTTGTAGCTCTGCTCTAGTTCAAAGAGGAATTGCTGTATGAGTTCTACTGGATTGCCCTTTTGATCTTTTTTTATCAAGGTTGTAATACCATAATTTCTTTTATTGCCCTTGATTGATCTTGTCACTGCATCAGGCTTGATTTTAAAATTAATCCCTATTCCTATTATGATGTAATCTATATTGTTTGATTCTATTGATGCATCAATTAGTATGCCTGCAACTTTTTTCCCCTTTATGGTAAGGTCGTTTGGCCACTTTAGCTCTGTTTTTATCTTTAGCGTCTTTTCAATCGAAACTGCAAGAGCCAGGGATGTTAGCATGGGAAATAGTGATGTGTATGAAGGCTCAAAGTTTGGCCTCAAAAGTATGGACATCCATATGCCACCCTTTGGTGAAATCCATTTTCGATCTAGCCTACCTCTTCCTTGGGTTTGTCTCTGTGCTATGACAACAGAACCACTTTCATGGGGCTTTTGAGTAAGATCTAGTGCAAAATTCTGGGTTGAATCAATTTTTTCAAAATAATATATTTTTCTGCCTATTGTATCTGTCTGTAATCCGTCTGTGATTTCCCATGGCAAGAAAAGACGGGTGTTTGTATGTAGTCTGTACCCTATTCTTGGTTTTGATTCTATCTTGTATCCGAGCGATTGTAACTTTTTGATATTCTTCCAAATTGCAGCTCTGCTTAATGATAGAGTCTTACTAAGTTTTTCTCCGGATACAAATTCCGACTGGTGTGATTTGAGTAACGTGATTATCTTGTCAAATGTTGTTCCATCAAAGGACGTGTACATGTAAAAGCAACTGCCATTCCAAACTAAAAGTTATTCACTCAATAATTTTTTGATGTTCTCTTCTAGAAAATCATTAGTTCCAAATGCAACATCCCGCAATATTCCTTTCTTGTCAATCAATATTGTTGATGGCGTACCACGCAGTGCAAACTCATCAAAGGTATGAGCAGAATATTCCTTGCTCTTTAGATATTGTTTTACTCGTTCAATTATTTCTATTTTCTGACCTTCACTGTATGACTCGTAGCCTGGGACGTTTGCCTGGATTATTTCATCTATTCTGGATTGGCTGATTTGTCCATCCTCTTTTTTGAGCAAGTCCATTGCAACTGGAAATGGAATCTTGTATGGAATCTTGTTTCCATCAACTAGCTGACCGTATTGTCCAAGTGCCTTTAACGTCTCCCCTATTGTCTTGCCCTCTGTGAGCAGCAATCTAAGATTCTCCACCGTATTTTTATCAAAATCCTCAAACGCTGTTGCTATTCCGAGAACTGTAACTCCCTCTTTTCTGTATTTTTGATAAATGTCAATTGCTTGTGGAATTCCATACATGAAACAGCCGGGACAATTAACCTGAAACACTTCAATTAGAATCACATTGTCTTTTTCCTTGTCAATGTTAGTTGGTAATCCTTGGATCCATTCTGATACTTGGAGATTTGGAGCTTTTGCGCCTATCTGCACTGTCATGTCAAACACATCTTACGAATTATTGATATCTGTTTCTTTACTGTGTGAATCTGAAGATTTCCAGATGAACTTTGATTCATAAATCTTTTATATACCGTAAGAGAATCGACAACGATGTCTAACAAAATAGCATTACTCTTGCTTACTGTATCTGTTATAATGACATCCGTAGTGGTAGCTAGCTTACCACAAGCAAATGCTCTGATCCAAAGAGACTTTTCAATAAGAGATGACACTCCTACAACAGCAAGTCATGGTATAAGCAAAGTATGTGGTGACCACCTTTGCGCACCAGGTGAACATGCACAGTGGATCAATACATTATGGCAGTCGCAGAGAGCAGGTATGATTGGAAATGCACCCAGTGGTGGAAATGTCATGCATAACATGGCGGCAAACACCATGAATGGCACAAAATAATTACAGTGGGCTAACCACTAACCATTTTTATCTAATGCATGAATTCATCATAATTCTTTTATATGCCCGTCAGTGAAACTAGATCATGTCTAACAAAATAGCATTACTTTTGTTTACAACATCTGTGCTTTTGACATCCGTCATCGCAGTATTTGTTCCACAAGCTAATGCTTTGACCCCCAGTACTCGATTTGACACCATATCAACTGCAAGCTTTGGCCACAGCGTAGTTTGTGGTGATCATGTGTGTGCTCCTGGTGAACATACTGCATGGATCGATGCAATGTGGGCGTCACAAAAAGTAAGTTATGGTAAAATTGGCTCTTTTCCATATGGAGAAGATGTTATGGCTGCACTTGCAGGCTCGGCGGCATTTCATGGAAATAATACAATGAATAGCCAAATGGGTAATAACATGACATCCTCAATGTCAATGCCATCCAAGTAGCGAAAAATAATTTCCATCTATTGGAAATAAAAACCGTTTTTTAATTTCTATTCTTTCAAGGTATGTTTTTAGAAATTAACATCAAAACCACCCATGTCTCCTGGGCCACCATCACCATGAAAATCTCCACCGCTAAAGTCTTGTCCTGAACTTGCATCATGACCACCTACATCCTGTCCTCCTCCCATATCGTGACCGCTGTCCATGTATTGGTCTGGTATGAAACTGGTCATTGCCATACCCATGAAACCCATCATCGTTGAAAACATCATCATGTCCATTATTCCCATGAACATCATTGATGGGATGGTGGACTTGTTTGCTTCCATATGCTGCTCAAGTTTTTGCTTGTCTCCACTCTTCCAAATGGTCACCATCTGGTCCCAATTTTGTTGCAATTCAAATCTCCTTTCTTCTAGTTCCTTGTTACCCTTGTCTGTTAGTATGATTTCTTTTTTGGGACCTAACCAGCCTTTTTTCTCGATGATTGTAGTGAAACCTTTTTCTTCCAGGCGCTCAAGCAGGGTGTTCAATTCTTGACTGTCAATCTTTGTCTTTTTTAAGATCTTGTCAAACTTTTTTGCACCCTGACTTATTGCGCTGAGTACTATCACATCATTTGGTTCTTGTTCCACGATATCATGACTGAAATTGCCCTATAAATCGGTTATTCCGCAAGACATTAAGCCACATGACAATATGTAAAAAACATGGAAAGAGATTCTTACACTGATGATGACATACGAAAAATTTACACTCTGAAAAATATTGCAGTGGTAGGCATGTCAAAAAATCCGGACAAGGCAGCACACTATGTTCCAAAATATTTGATTGATAATGGGTTTAATGTGATCCCTGTAAACCCTACTACAACAGAAATTCTTGGAAGAAAATGCTATCCGACACTACTTGATATCGCTGACACTGTGGACATAGTTGATGTCTTCCGACCATCTGATCAAGTCTTACCCGTTGTAGAAGACTCTGTAAAAATAAAACCCAAAGTGATATGGTTGCAAGAGGGAATACATAATCCTGAAGCAGAAGATGTTGCACGAAAAGCAGGAATTCCAATAGTGGTCTTTAATCGATGCATGCTCGCAGAACACCAAAGACTATTCTAAGACATGTCAAACGATTTTGAGGTATTTTACAAATCACTTTTAGACTTGGTCAAGTCTTTCGAAAAGAAAAACGTCTTGGTGAAAATGTATTCTGATCCTGATTCTAATATTATTCGAATTTATGGAGAACGTTCTGATGGATTATCTCTTGCAAAAACAGGGCTAGATGAAATTGAGGAGCTTGCACTCACAACGGCTGAACACCATCCGTACTGGGGTCTATTGTATAACGGATCGCAAATTCTAAAAATCGTGCTTGAAAAATGGAACTGTACTCTAACCGATGATGAGATAAAACAAATCCAATGGTATGCCGACGAGATAAAAAATTCATCTGGTAATGCCAACTCTCACCATGACGATGAATAATTTATGGCTCTGTTAAATCCCCTCTTGAACAGTGTCATCTACGGCAAAGATAAATAGCAAGCAACATCAGATGAGGTCATGCCAATAAAAATTGGCCTTTTAGGTAAGACTAATACTGGTAAAACCACTTTTTTCAATGCCGCAACACTGGCTGGAGGCGAAGTTTCAACTTATCCATTTACAACAAAAAGACCCGAACGTGCCCTTGGGAATGCCATCACACCTTGTGTCCACACCGAGTTTAATGTCAAAGATAACCCGCAAAATTCTAAATGCATGGATGGCTGGAGATTCATCCCAATTGAGCTAATTGATCTTCCGGGATTGATAAAAGATGCATGGGCAGGTAAGGGGCTTGGGAATCAGTTTCTTTCGGTGGCTACTCAGTCTGATGCAATACTGCATGTTGTAGATGTATCAGGAAGCATTGATGCTGCGGGAAGAATTGCCGAAGTTGGAAGTGGCGATCCAATAGCTGATGTCTCTGATATTGAAGAGGAACTCATCATGTGGTATCTCAAATTATTGGAAGGCAACCGAGATAAAATATCAAAACTTATCCAGTCTGAGACAGATCCTCTTGTTGCAATAACTGATGTGTTTCGCGGAATAGGTGTCAAGGAAGGACATGTCAAGGAGGCACTAAAGATAACAGGTCTTGAAAACAAACACTTTGAAAACTTTGACATGCATGATAGCAAAAAATTTGCGGCATATCTGCGAAAGATATCGAAACCCACGCTTATTGTTGCAAACAAGGTTGATATTCCTGGCGCAGAAAAAAACTTTGATAGACTACGGGAAAAATACATTGATACTATAATAATTCCAGCAAGTACAGACAGTGAACTTTCACTGAGAAAGGCTGAGAAAAAGGGCCTTATCAAATACGTACCAGGATCTGAGCAATTTGATATTTTGCACAAAGAACAACTAACCAAGAAACAACTAGAGGCACTTGATTTTATCACACAGGGCATACTGGGAGAATACATGAGAACTGGCGTCCAGTTTGCGATCAATGTTACCGTATTCAAGTTGCTAAAAATGAATTCAATATATCCGGTGGCAAATCCTGAAAACTTGTCTGATAAAAAAGGAAGGATTCTTCCGGACTTGATTCTGCTTAAAGATGGTGCAACAGTAGAAGACCTTGCAAAAGAGATACACACAGATCTTACAAAAGGTCTACTCTATGCTAAAGATGTACGATATGGAGTGAGACTTCCTGTGAACTATCAGTTACGCGACAGGGATGTCATATCCTTGGTTAGTGCACAAACTAAAAAATCCTAGTTTTCTATACCTATTTTCTCTTGTTTCATCCAGAGTGTTTTGGTCTTATGATCAATCAGTGTTACGTTCATGTCTGAAATCTGTTTTCTTATTGCATCAGCATCTTGGAATTTTTTCTGATTACGTAGTTCGTTTCGCTGTTTGATTAGCTTTGAGATCTGATCTTTTTCATCATCTGTGACTTGAACTGGTATTAGACCAAGAACTGATAACATTTCTTGAAATGTTGGAAAGATTATATCTGATATTGCTTTGGTAATCTTCTCTAATGATGCTAATTGATTGATATTCTTAACCAGTTTGAAGAACGCGGCTAGTGCTAGCGGCGTATTAAAGTCAGACTCTAGTGCACTGTCAAACTCTGTCTTTGACGCATGGATAATATTTTTAATCTGATCCAAATCTTCTGTTACCTGAGAGTTGTCTGATAAAATCATCTCAAAATAACAATTTTCTACTTGGCGCCACTTTGTTATGATTTCCTTTAGAATCTCTTCTGAATAATCAACTGGTTTTGAATAGTGGCTTGACAAACAAAACAGTCTAACTATGTTTGGCCCCCATATCTTGAGAACATGGTCGATTGACTTTGTATTTCCTAATGACTTTGACATTTTCTCTCCATTTATTGTGACCATCCCAACGTGCATCCAAATCTTGGCAAAGTTGACTCCTGAAAAAGACTCTGATTGTGCTATCTCATTTTCGTGGTGGGGAAATATTAGATCACGTCCTCCCCCATGGATCTCAAAATTACTCCCGAGATATTTCAGGCTCATTGCAGAGCATTCTATGTGCCATCCGGGCCTTCCTCTGCCCCATGGGCTGTTCCATGTGGGAGAATCATCAGAGAATTTCCACAATGCAAAATCTAGAGGATCTTTTTTTGTCTCATCAACTTCAACACGTGCACCTGAGATCAACTCATCTGTTTTTTTCTTTGAAAGTTTTCCATATTCCCTGAATTTTAAAACCGAAAAATATACGCCATTTTTGGATACGTATGCAAATCCCTTGTCAACCAAACCCTTGATCAAGTCAATCATGTTTGTGATGTGTTCTGTGGCTTTTGGGTACAAGTCTGCTCTCTTTACATTTAGCTTGTCAAAGTCATCAAAATAATTTTTTATGTATCTTGTAGTTATGACATCGGCGGAAGTGTTTTCTTTTTTTGCACGGTTGATTATCTTATCATCAACATCAGTAAAATTTTGTACAAGATTTACCATGACTCCTTTTGACTCTAGATATCTTCGGAGTGTATCGAATACTATGATAGTTCTGGCATGGCCTATGTGGCTCTCATCATACACTGTAACTCCACATAGGTATATTCTCACCGAGTTTGTAGTGTCTACATTTTTTTCTGTTACAGATAACGTGTCAAAGATTCTCAAATTTTTCATCCTTACAATGTGAATTGCGTGGCCATAGTCCTTTTGTGTTCGCTTTTTTTGTGCATCCTGAAAATCCTATCCACCTCTGAAATTGGTATCTCTGTAATCTTTGCTGTCTCGTCAACTGCAAGACCTTTGTCAATAATGCAATGTAGTATTGAATCAATCTCTTCGTAGTTTAGGCCAATCTCTGTCTCAGCGGTATGACCTTCCCACAAATGTGGACCACTTGGTTTTGAGATGATATTTTGAGATAATCCTAGATGTTTTGCAAGTTCACGTATCTGGGTTTTGTATAATGATACGATTGGCAACAAGTCTGATGCACCGTCGCCAAATTTTGTAAAATATCCAATTAGAAATTCACTCCTGTCAGAAGAGCCAAGCACAAGAGAATTTCGAGCATTTGCATAATAATATAATATGTTAGCTCGTATTCTTGCTCCTAGATTTGCAAATGACAATGGATTTGATTCCAGGTACTTGGAGTATTCCTTATGGATGAATCCAATGTCAATTAGCTTGTATTCCATTGAATAACTGTCAACTATCTTTATCGCATCTTCTGTCTCAGCATTTGGCGTAATTTTTGAATTTGGCATGATGAGCGCCAGCGATTTTTCCTTGACAAATTTGGCACAGATTGCCGCAATCACTGCGGAATCTATCCCTCCGCTCAAACCAAAGACTAGGCCGCTAGACTTTCTTTCTTCTATCTCGTTTTTTAAAAAATCCCCAATGCGATTTTGGATTGAATCATAATCTTTCTTGACTAATTCTTCTACGATTTGACGATTCAATGTTTTTTAAAATGTCCTTAAGAAATTAAACTTATCAAACGTCTAGGTAAATTCCGTCTTTTTTCACTTCAATTTTGTATGTTTGCAGCTTTACGC
>JARCRW010000059.1 GCA_029850515.1 Nitrosotalea sp.
GCAAACACTACAACAATTACACCAGCTGTAACAACACCAACTACACCAGCTGCAAACACTACAACAATCACACCAGCTGTAACAACACCAACTACACCAGCTGCAAACACTACAACAATTACACCAGCTGCAACAACACCAACTACACCAGAAACACCGCAATATTCTACCAGCCAGACTGCAGTCAGCCCATCACCTGGACCATCCAGTGATGAAGTAGCTGCATGGGTTGCCGGAATTGTAATATTTGCAATTGTGAGTGGTATAGGAATCTGGACTGCAGTACGACGTAGATAAGATCCGGGCCTAATAACTCGATCATTCCTTTTTCATTTTTATATTGCCTCTAAAACCATACTGGATGTCATCTCAAGGAATATTTTGTTGTCATGTATGGATAGAACCTGCAAATAAAATGATTGAACTAATAGAACAATTCTCCAAGTATATTTAAAAAAATTTGCCCACATAGTGGATCTGAAATTCTGTAGAAATGAAATAAAAAAAGGTGTAAGATAGGCTTAGGACTGCCATGCAGTAGCTATTGCCTGATCCTTTGTAACTCTGATGGAACCATCAGAATTATCTTTTGTCACATCAGCCTGCTCGTATGCCTTGTCTTTTACCACTTGGTCTTGACCTAATGCATTGTCTGCTGTTATAGTCGCATCCTCTATTGCCTTGTCTCTTGTTGTAGATTTGGAGTTGTTGGACGCATTGTCTTTTGCAACATTATAGTCACCCATTGCAGTATCAATTGCAGCTTGGGTATCTGCATTTTCTTGGTCAACTGATATACGCGCATTCCATGTTGCTGTATCTCTAGTTGCCTGGGCTGATGCAACTACCTGATCCCTTGTAGCATATGAATTCCATATTACAGTTTGACTTTCATTTGCCTGATCTCTTGCAATGTTTGCGTTGGTGTATGCAGTACTAGATGCGGCATCAAACTGCACATTTGCATTATCAATTGAAACCTGAGTCTGACCATTAGTGTTGTCTCTTGTTACCTTGGCAGTCTCAATTGTCTGGTCTCTTGCTGCTGCAAGCGTGTTTCCATTTGCGTTGTCACTTGCTTGTGCAAATACCCCATTTGCGGTATCAATTGCAACCTCAGTGTTTGTATTCTCTTGATCTATCTTTTCATTTAAAGATCCGATAGAACTGTTTTGGGTCTGCGTGATAGTACCAAGTGACTGATCTTTTGTAACTTGGGCTGCAACAATTTTTGACTTGTCACCCATGGCATTATCTTTTGCAACATCAAAGTTCATGTTTGCATTGTCTGTTGATGTTATGGCAGCTGTCTTGGCTTGCATGATGGATACTTCAAATCCACCATTTGTATTCTCCTGATCAACTCTTGCAGATACAATGGAATTGTCTTGTGCAATCAATGCGGTTTCCACTGTTTGATCCCGGGCTGCATTTTTGCTACCTTTGACATTGTCATATGCAACTAGTGCATCTCCTGAGGCCTTGTCTTTTGCAGCTTGGGCAAAACCGATTGCTTGCATCTTTGTCACTTCTGCCTGAATCTCTGCATTTTTCTCTGTCACGTCGGCCTGGCCAGTTGCAGTATCTAGTGCAATCTTTGCATTACCTACAGCGCTGTCTCTTGTAGCAGTTGCTTGGGCTATTGCAGACTTGTCTCCGTTTGCAGCATCTTCTGCTGTCTCATATGCTTGTCTTGAAGCATTTACTGCATCACGAAAAGTCTGTCTTGCATCTCCGTCTGCTTTTTGTTTTACCTGTTCTGCATTTTGCATTGTCTGACCGTAGATCTGTGTTGCATTTCCTACCGCATTCCAATAATCATGATTTGCCTGACGAAGGGCTGCCTGATAGTTACTCCATGGCTGGTCCTTGTCACTGCTGGTGCTTCCAGTCTGATCATTTGTACTTGTAGAATTTTCGTTACTACTGTCTGCTGATGCAAAATTTATAATGGATTGTCCAGAGAGGCTGAACAACAAGAGGAACATTGTAGATCCTGCAAGTGTTGTTAGAGTTTTTGATGTGCCTGTTTTTTTGTGTGTGAAAATTTTCATTACAATGTGATGATAATTCTATTGTTAAACAATTGCGGAACTATGTCACTTAACAACGGTAAGTGGCAGTGCTGAGAAAACTTTAAATCAATTTCAGAAATTTGCAAATAAAACATATCCAAAATAAGTACATGTTGTCATTCCAGCCCACTAAGAAAATCATCATGTTCACTCTTGATCATGTTTATGCCACAATATTTTTAGAGATGACATTTAGGAGATTACAGTTCACTGTGCGCAGTCTCAGGACAAATAAAGTAATGATGATGAAGAAATCTTTCAAATCTATTATATTGCTCCAAAATAAGGTTAATCGGTTTGAATCTAAAATTAATCTTGGCATTTATTCTTACTTTTTTTGGAGCATCACTCTTTGGAATTGTATTTGCCCAGTCTTCAAATTCTGTTACATATGGACCGCCTGCAAATACTAGTGATTATTTGGAAATTATTTCCAACACTGAGAAAAACAAACAAACCATTCGATTACCAGTAGACCAGCTCTTGTTTAATGTTATTCCACATTATGATCAAAACTCGAACCTCGTATCGCTTTCTATGCAATTAAAGCCAAATCTGACCGATACGTATCAGGAAATTGGGCTCTTCAACAAGCCAAAGGACATTGTTTTTGTTTATCCTATCTTCACACAGGCTGCATATGGCACGAATGGATTTTATGATTACTATGACAAAAAATGTGATACAAGTTGCCTTACTGTAAGTATACCTGCCAAAATTAACGGCGTACAGGCGTCCAGCATAGCAGGAGCATGGGCATTGAAATTACTCCAGTTTCCTTTTGTGACTGATGAGGATATTGACAAAAATCCTGACATTTTAAAGCAATACAAGAGGGTAATAGTTTTACATAGTGAGTATGTCACCAAAAAAGAATTTGATGCAATAACCAGTCATCCGGATGTGATTTTCCTATATCCTAATGCATTGTATGCTGAAGTAAAAACAAATTATGACAACAATACTATGACCTTGATACGCGGACATGGATATCCAGATCCAAATATCCGGAATGGTTTTGATTGGAAGAGTGATAATTCAAAATATGAATATGATGTACAATGTGATAAATGGAATTTTTACAAGAAAAATAACGCAACCGTACTTAACTGCTATCCAGAATACAAGATACTCTATAGTGCGGAATTACTGAAATCACTTCAAAGATCAGATCCAACTGATTTACTAGACGATATAACAGAGTGGTTGCGATACTCTAATCAGGGTAACTATACAAATGACGTATTGGACGATTATGACATTTCAGGATCTCACATACCATCATGGGTTTCAAAACCTGCGATCCTGCTTACAAACGGGGATATTACTAGAAATGACTTTGCAAATATCATGCAATATCTAAACACAATTCACGCGTTAAAATGATGCTGTTTAAACGAACTGTCAAGGTCTGGTCTTAAACCCTTTTAACCAAATCTACTGATGTTTTCCATCTTGTATTTCAAGGGAGACACTAAACCTCGTGAACAAAAATCACAGTTTTCACAAAATCTTTCTCCGCTGTTATGGTCAGTGAGTAAACTGCCCTTAGAACACTTATGATATCTAAATTGATTTATTTCATAACGTGTGGTTTTCATATCGATCCACATTTGATTTTTTTTGAATTCTAAATTAATAGGTGTGACTTTCTTGTTTTCATTTCTTTTTCGACTTTTTTGCTGAGCGAACATGTTTCAATAACATTATGGATACATCTTCTTTTTTCCATGTTTCCATTCTCTTTTTTCTGGTTGAATTTTATTTGTAAGAATTATTTTCATCCCGATATCAATTTAGCTAATATACACAAATTAAGTGTCTAGTATGAAATATCTCAAAAATCTATAATTCAGAGAATTAACGAAATGTATCCGGATTATTTTAAATAATGAACTGAAAAACAATGACTGCTCATATGCTATGTACAACAAATTAACTTTAGATGATGCTCATCAAGTCTACAAGGTAAATACAACATTGTGCAAAAATATGATTCATCATGAAATTAGAGTGACAAACAAATTGACATCAAAAAAATTGAAAAAATGAGAATAGAAACATATATGATAAACAACCCAAAATATGAGGCAAATATGACAGAATATGATAGAG
>JARCRW010000060.1 GCA_029850515.1 Nitrosotalea sp.
CATCTAGGGTCGGCATATGTTGAAAATAATTTGCTTACAAATTGTTACATATCGCCACAACAAGGAATCAATTGGCATGATTGTTCCTTTGTAGGACGGAATCTATCTGGTGTAAAATTGGACAACTCCGATCTCTCTTATGCTAATCTTTCCAATGCTAATTTACAAGGTGCGAGTCTTAAAGGAGTTAATCTCTCTGGGGCAAACCTAAGTGGGGCAAATCTATCTGGAGCGAATCTCGCTTATGCAAAATTGTATGGGGTAAATCTGATGCATGCAAAGATCGTAGGGACAAATTTTTATCAATCTTCATTAGCGGGAGCAAATCTGGAGAATCTGAATCTTTCAAACATTTCTATGCCATTTACCGATCTTTCATATGCCTACATGAAAGGTGACAATTTACATGGAGCGGATCTTTCCAGTGCAAACCTAAGCTATGCAATTCTTACCGGATCTAATTTACATAAAGCTAAATTATACAATACTAACTTTTTTAATGCAAATGCTGGAAATGTAGATTTTTCCAAATCTATTCTTGGAGGCATCAACTTTTTTAATGCAAATTTAACTCGATCAAATCTATCGTATGCTGATCTTACTGCTGCTAACTTGTCATACTCGAATAGCAACGGAGCTGATTTCACTGGATCAATCTTGGTTGATTCCAATTTTAACTATGCAGGATTAGACAGCGCTAAATTTGAGAAAAGTGATCTAACCAATGCAATCCTAAGTAATGCTGTACTCTTTAATGTTGATTTCCGAGACGCAAATCTGCAAAATACTGATCTATCACATGCTAAAATTACAAACTCTATCTTCTCCTGTTTTAATAATCCTGTCTGTCTTAAGCCATAGGGGTCTGGATTTGACGTTTTGTCGCAGAAAATTAACACAAGATAGACCGTAATCTTATTGGAGTGACTACAAACTCATATCTTAATTTTTTATTTTAAAATTTTGATTGTTTACAATTTGTTTATTTGTATGTTTATAGCTTAAATTTTTGTGCCTGAGGAATTTACTATTTTTACTCGCTGTTGATGTATTAATTTGGAAAACAATTGTGTATGTGGTACGTTGGCAAATGATATCGCCAAATTTTGAATATGATCTTATTTTCTATATCATGACTGATTGCATGTTAAGCGTATTGATGGACTCGAATTTCAAGTTGCAAACCCTGTAATCCTCAATGTGGTCACAAAATTTCTCAATTATCTGCCTCTCGCATTTTTTACCATGTTCGTCTTTTGCAGTCAATATCAAAAGATTCCAGTTTCCACTAACTGTTGCAGTCAGCAAACAATTTGGTAAATCTTTCACAAAATTGCAAATCTTGTCCGTAATAATGTCAGATGATTTGCTTGCCTTGAATCTCAGATACAGGGCTTCAAAGTCCTCAACAAGTGATTGTCGAAGAATTGTCTCATAACCACTGATTATCTGCTTTTTTTCAAGCCGCTCTATTCTATATGCAACTGCTCTATCCTGAATATCATGACCTTCGTTTCTTAGCTTGATAGCTATCTGACGAGCTGGAATCCTTGCGTTTTCCATGAGCAGTTCTATTATTCTTCGGTCCATCGCGTCAACCGCTGTCAAGAATGCATCTGACATTTGATGGTATTATCCATCAAAACACACTTGAGCATGTGGAGTGATAATTCGAACAAGCTAAGCGTGTCTTGCAATTTTCTGTAATCTGGATATTTGCTATCTGCGAACCCATGTTTCTACACTGTTTTTTGGAAAAATGTTTTCTTGTAGTCAAGTAGTGGCTTTTAGGGTCATGGTGCTCATTACCTGTGTCAATGAGCGTATTTTTTGAGACAATATTGTGTCAAACTCTTGTGAATTTGCTGCCTGGATCTCTGCTATGACATCGTAGGCTCCAAATGTGACGTGTGCACTTTTTACCTGTGGTATTGTCTTGAGCTCCTCTATTATGTAATCTTCTGCACCTAGTTCGCAGTTGATTAAAACAAACCCCTTTTCCATTCTGTTTTCATTCCATTTACGTTACTTAACTTTTGTCAATTTTTATACAATAATATTTCATCTTGTTAAATTCTGAATTCTTGGATCATAACATATTGGAAAATATGGCTTGAAGTTACCATTGCATGATTCTGCTATGATGCTTTCCGAATCCAAACACTCTGTCTTGTTTAACATTTTACTAGAACATTTGTCAAGAACAGCCTGCAGCTTGTTATCTAGTTGTTCTATCTTTGATATTATTATGGCGTTCAGGCCCATGTTTGCTATCTGTTGCAACCTGCCATCAGTGCAAGCAGGGGCAAGACTAGAGTGACACAGGCTCATTACCTGTCTTGCAGTGGTAGCGCATGTTGAAATGGAATCATTCCCGCTTGCCTTGGAACATGTGTCAATAAATGACAAGACTTGGTCTTGGAAATACTCTGAATTGGTTGAAGTGTAATTGATATCTTTAGAAATTATCTGGTCAATTCTTGGGTCTGCACAAGATTTGATCTGATCCAGTTTTCTAGCAGAACACTCTTGTTTTAATTCCATCATGGTTGACTGACACGTTGGAATGTCTGTCTGTGTGCACAGGTTGACTAGATGGGAAATTGAACTGTCAAGCTCAGCCGATGCTTCAACCATCTGGTTCTGGGCAGAAGTTATCTTATAGTCTACCGTGTCTAGAAACTGATCAATTCTTGGATCCTTACAAATTTCTGAATCTTGATAGTCTGGTTTCTCACAGTCTTGCTTTAGTTGAGAAATGGACACCTTGCAACTTGTAAGACTGTCTAGGCTCTGAAACTGCATACAGTCGTTTACAAGATTTATGTTTTGTACGTTTGACTGGGAGATTGATCTTACAACAGATGATTTTTCATTTTGTCCCGTCATATAGTAAAATTCAATGTCGCCTACTACTGCAATTATAAAGATTGCAATGGCGACTGATGTGAAATACATGATCTTGCGCATGATATACTAGTTGCAATCCTGTGATATATTGCAATTTACATTTGACAAGTAAAATGCCGATTGTCCATAAGAATAAAACCGGGCAAAAGAAAAATATGACTTGGATGTTTCAACCGGAGATGGTGTCAAAGAATACCCATGTATTACATGCCATACAAACTGCTGCAAAGAATATGTGATATTTGTCAACGCACATGATATTTACCGACTTTCAATCGGGTTAGGGTTGGATCCTGAGAATTTTCTTGAAATCTATGGGGCAAAGGATTTTGATCTGGGAATACAGGTAAAAGAAGGCCTAGTTGATCTGGCTTTAAAACAAAAAAATGGTGCATGTACATTTCTTGTTGAATCAAAAGATATCTTTCGATGCACTGTAAATGAATTCAAACCGGGTGTATGCAAATCATACCCATTTCAGATGAACGGTGGAAAACTAACTCAAATGAGTGATAAAATGTGTCCTGTTGACTGGGATACAAGAGAATTTGAAACAATGATGAAAACACATCTCAAAAAAGATGAGGGTGAATGGAAATTCTACAACGATCTTATCCTGGAATGGAATCAAAAACACTGGATGAAAAAACCATTATCTGCATTTCTTAGATTTATTCTAGACAAGGTCGCGCATTCTGTACCGTTTGACTCTGATACTGTATAGGCAAGTAGCCGTGAAAACAGTACAAAAATTCTGATTCTTGATTAAATTTCAAGCCAACGAAGGGATTTGGACCCTCGACCTTCTGATTACAAGTCAGATGCTCTAGCCAGGCTGAGCTACGTTGGCATTAGGTTATGGACTTGGGAAGGTGGTTTAAAATGTTATCAAACTTGCAAAATGATCTGATCTGATTCTTGTCAGATGCCGCAATATCAAACGAAATTTATATCCTGATCTGTTGATTTTGGTGTTGAAAGACACAGAAAAAAAATGCGACATTTGTGGGAGCAAATTTGAAAATTCAGATAAACTAGATCAGCACAAGGAGTCTCACAAAGAAAAGAATTCTACCGGAAGACCCAAGGTGTCACAGTCTTCACGATACAAAGTCACGGGAATTGCGGCTGCTGCTGCAGTGATAATTGTTCTTATGGTGTATTTTTCTGATACTCCATCGGTACCCACTGGAGACATCCAGGGGGTAGAGTGTGATCCATCCGAGGGTACGGTCTTTCACGTTCATGCACATCTTGACATGATTGTTGATTCAAAGCAAGTTACAATTCCTGCAGGAATTGGAATCAAACAAAACCAATGTCTCTACTGGCTCCACACTCATGACACCTCTGGTGTAATTCACATAGAATCACCGACGCAGAGCAAGTTTACACTAGGTCAGTTTATCCAAGTCTGGGATAGCACACCTGGAATATCACCCACGTTTGAGGAACTAACTCATGGAGACAAGAACCTCAAGGTATTTGTAAATGGAACAGAGGTAAATGACAGCTATGATGCCATACCATTGTCTGCACATGATGAAATTGTTCTAGTGTCAGGAGACGTACCGCCATCCATTCCATCATCTTATGAGTTTGGTGGATTGTAGGAGTTGCATTGATGTGCAAAAAATAAACACTTCAAAACTAGGGCCTGACAAGGCACTTGTCAAAAGCAAAAAAAGATATTTTGTGGGAGATGCATGGCTAAGTGACATTTCAGTCAAGCTAAAAGTCAAAGGGGAAAAAACATACCTTGCAAATTTTAGTAACGGTGCAAGAACCAAGGTGCATTACCACCAAGGCGGACAAATTCTTGTGGTCACAAAGGGTACTGGAATGCTTGTGATTTACAAAAAAACTAACATCAGCAGAGATAGAGTCCGGATAAAAAAGCTCTCACAGTCAAGTCTCACAAAAGGTGACGTGGTTTTCATCCCCAAAAATATTTTACACTGGCATGGCGCCATAAAGGGAAAAAACTTTGCTCATATAGCACTTAACATATTTACAGAAAAAGCAAAAGAGGCACAGACAGTCTGGTACGAGTCTGATTTTGAATCGTATGCCACAAAAATAAAATAATTCAATGATTAATCCCGGATGCAACAAGTACAGTCCAGGGAAACACCAAGTTACCGTTTCTTTCATACCGTGATGCATTTTTCTCTGCATCGTGTTTTATCTTGTTCATGACCTCCTGTCCATGGCTTTCCATCTTTAATCTGATGGCATTTGCAGTAGAGTACATATAGTCTGCCCAGTATTCTTCAAAGGTTCCCGGTTCGTAGACAAAATCATGCCTTGCTATGATAACATCTTTAAAACCTGCTCCTGATAACTCTGACTCTAAATCTTTTGGATTGCCAAATCTGTGTACTGTAGGTGTTCCAGGTGGTCTGATGTCTGGAATGTGCTCCAAAACGGGTTTCATTATGGTACTAAAATACGGCACATCTTCTGCAAGCCCATGTACTGCAACAACTAGCATTCCATTATGAATCAAAATTTTTCTAATTGACTCTAAAACTTTTCTTGAATCTGGAAAAAACATCAGGCCATACTGGCATGTGACTTTATCAAACTTGAAATTAAATCCCATGTTTTCTGCATCCATCTCCATAAAGGTTGAATTCTGGTATGATATTGATCCTCTTGCTATACCAAGTGCTGTTCTTGACAAATCAATTCCAACCAAGAGACCTTTTGGGCCGAGCAATTGTGAAATCTCTTTTGAGACAACACCTGTACCGCAAGCAACATCGAGTACCTTGTCATCAGGTCTGATGTTTGCCAATTTTACAATTTCTCTGGTAGACTTGAATGGTCCGATCTTTTTGTCTGCCCAGTTGTAATGATATTCTGAAGCTACGGTATTCCAGTTTGCCTTGACAGTTATCTTGTATTGTATTGGATCAAAAATTGGTTTCATTTTCTTGTGGTCTTTCTCAAAGCTTAAATTGATTGTAACTGAACGCATTTTATGCCTTCCTTTAAAGTCAATGTAATAATTGAAAATAAACCTGAAATTGTAGATCCTGAAGGTGATACAATCTTAAACGACTTGATTTTAAAAGACAAAGAAACCAACATCAAAAAGGTTCGTTCTGCCAAGATGCTCAGGTTTGTAATAGATGCAAAAAACAAAGAGTCTGCAGAAAAGACAGTACTTGGAGTATGTAATGAATTTAGAATATTCAATCCTCTTGTAAGCAAGGTATCAGTTGAGACGCTAGACTCCTAGCCGCTTTTTATCACTTTTCTGTTAAGGGCAGTAACATCGTCCAATGCTCCGTCTATGAGCAGCTTGCTTCGCAAGTATTTTGCAAGGTCTGTCTCTGTTATGATTCCTACCAGATTGTTATTATCTAGAACCAACAGTCTTCGCACATTCTTGTTTAACATCTTTTGTACAGCGTCTTCGATCAGAGTCATTGGTTCAACCCATCTAAAGTTGGCTGACATTATCTCTGATAGTGGAACATCAGCGCTTTTTCTATCGGTTGTTGAGATTTTACGGGCAAGATCTCTCTCAGTCACAAGCCCGATTGGCTTGCCGTCTTTGACCACAACAAGTGAACTGATTCCTTTTTCTGCAAAGAGCAGAGCCACATCCTTTGCATTCTTGTCATGCTCGATAGTAATCACAGTGCGAACCATGATGTCTCGAACTAGACCCATAGCTAGTACCAACGAATATTAGAATAAAAACGATTCCACTCTTTTTGAAAACAAAATAACTTGAAAATATATTTAGAGTGTTTTTCTGAACTGATCTACTTTTTTGGAAATTGTATTACATAGTCTAAGTCAACCCTCGATACGGATTTCTCTTGCTGCGCTCCAACTCGATCAAAAGTTTTGTCAGGACAAGTCCCGTGATAAATCCGCCAACGTGTGCAGCAAATGCTATTGAAAGTGATGCAACAGAGCCTATGAATACAAAGAGTACCTGAATTGCAAACCAATAATATCCTCTCATGTCTCCCATCGCTGCTGAGACTCCAAGGATCCCGGAGATTGCCCCTGATGCTCCTATGAGTACAGAATCTCCATTTCCAAGTGCGTATGATGCAACGACTCCGTGAAATAGTGCTCCTCCAAGGCCTGCCAGGAGATACAATGCGATATATTTTGGCTTGCCGATGGCTCTCTCTGCAAATCCGCCCATGTATGCCAGCGCAAACATGTTGAATGCAATATGTGCAATGCCTGCATGAATGAACATTGATGTAAATAGTCTCAAAATACTATCTTCGAGATATCCATCCTTGAACAAACCGTTTGGAACAAACCCGTACTGGGAAATCATTGTATTTTGTGAGTTACTAAGTATGCCATACGCAAAAACCAAGATGTTTACAACAACCAACGTTGTAGTAACAGGTGGAGGAGCACCAAGTTTTAGCATTCTTCTTGAAACATACTTGCTATAATAAAACGATGGGGCAAGAAATACGGTGGTCTATATCTTGATCGATATGTACGCCATGCGATCAGCACATGTCTAGGTAAAGTGTGATAATCCAGAATTAGTTTTAAAAAATTATTGCCGATTCAATTTAATATGTCTGAAAAGTAATGTAATTTGTGAAGGTTGCAATAATCGTATTTCCCGGTAGTAATTGCGATCGTGACATGCATCATGTCTTGACTGATGTTTTTCATTTAGAGTCCCAACTTGTATGGCATACTGACGAGTTGCCAAAGAATGTGGATGCCATAGTGTTGCCAGGCGGATTCTCGTATGGTGACAGACTGCGGGCAGGAGTGATTGCAGCACATAGCCCTGTCATAAAAGATGTAAAGAAGATGGCTGAAAAAGGCATGCCTGTTCTTGGAGTGTGTAATGGTTTTCAAATATTAGTCGAGTCTGGTCTTTTACCCGGCGCACTGCTAAAAAATACCTCTCTGAATTTTATGTGCAAGTGGACTGAAATAATTGTCAAAAACAACAAGACTCCGTTTACAAACAAGTTCAAACTAAACCAGAGAATCCCAATTGCAATAGCAAACGGAGAGGGCAGATATTATGCTGATGCCAAAACTCTTGCATTATTGAAGAAAAATAACCAAATCGTGTTTACCTACGCTGAAGAAGTTAACGGCGCCTCTCTTGACATAGCTGGAATATCCAACAAGGCAGGAAATGTAGTTGGAATGATGCCGCATCCAGAAAGGTCTGCTGAGCAAATCATAAATCCAAATGATTCAAAACCGGCATCATTAATTTTTAAATCACTTTTGAGTACACTGGGCGTAACAGCATGAGCCTTACTCCTCGGGAGTCTGAATATCTTGAAAAAAAAATAGGCAGAAAACCTAATCCATTAGAACTACAGATTGTCGCAGCAGAGTGGTCAGAGCACTGCTCCTACAAGTCTTCTAAAAAACATCTTCGAATCTTGCCAAAAGAGGGAAAGCGCGTAATATCTGGCCCTGGTTATGATTCTGGTGTACTTGATGTTGGGGATGGTTACGTTGTAACAGTACACATTGAAAGTCACAATCATCCGTCTGCAGTGGAACCATATGGCGGTGCAGCTACTGGTGTTGGCGGAGTAATTAGAGACATCTTGTCTGCAGGGACAAGACCGATTGCACTCTTGGATGGCTTACGTTTTGGGGATATTGAAAAAGATCATCATGCTCAATGGCTCTTCAAAAATGCAGTGCGAGGAATTGCAGACTATGGTAACTGCCTTGGAATTCCAACAATTGGTGGAGAGATTGAGTTTGACAAGTGTTTCACAAATTATGCTCTAGTCGATGTAGCATCAATTGGATTTGGCAAAAAAGAAAACCTGATCAGAAACAAGGCAGAAAAGGGTGATTATGTCGTTCTAATTGGAGGCTCTACTGGACGTGATGGAGTAGGTGGCTCACAATTTGCCTCTGATAAACTTGAAGCAGAAAACCGTTCTGCGGTACAAATTCCTGATCCATTTATTGAAAAATTAGTAATCGAGGTAATCTTGGAGGCACGAAATCAAAAATGCATCAAAGCAATGAAAGACTTGGGAGGAGGAGGGTTGTCGTGCGCTATATCTGAGACTGCGGATGCACTGGGTGTGGGAATTGAGCTTGACATCTCACTTGTCCACACTAGGGAACAAAACATGTCTCCCTCTGAGATAATGATATCTGAGTCACAAGAAAGAATGCTTGTAATCACTGATCTGAAAAAACTCGATACGCTGAAAAAAATATGTGACAAATTCAGGGTTCCATACTCGGTCATTGGCCGAATAAAAAGTGATACTTTGATGGAGGTGAAATTGGACAAAAATACAGTTGCAAAACTTCCAAGTCAGATAGTTGCAAACGCACCACTTCTTGATAGGCCATCATCTAAACCAAAATACCTAAGTGATATTGAAAAGGTAAAAAAACCAAAAGTACCAAAAGATCTATCCCAGACCCTCTTGAGGATGCTTTCAAACCCAAACATTGCAAGCAGGCAGTGGGTATACACACAGTATGACCATGAGGTGGGGATAAGAACAGTTGTCAAGCCTGGAAATGACGGCGCTGTGCTGAGGCTGGACAATGGTAAATTTTTGGCTGTAAAAATTGATGGAAACTCAAAACATTGCTACATAAATCCAAGAGATGGTGTCATGGGATGCTTTGACGAGGCTTGCAGAAACATAGTTTGCACTGGTGCAAAACCAATAGGAATGGTTGATCATCTCCAATTTGGAAATCCTGAAGATCCTGAAATATTTTGGACGTTCAAAGAGTCAGTCCAGGCAATCACCGATTACGCCAGATATTTTGAAATTCCTTGTGTGGGGGGAAAAGTAAGCTTGTACAATGAAACTGATGAGGGCCCAATCAAGCCAACCCCTCTTATTGGAGTGCTTGGCCTCATAGATGAAAAACCACTGGTTCCAAAAAAAATTGAAAATGGAGACTTGCTTGTCACACTCGGAACTACAAAAGACGAACTTGGAGGATCTGAATATTATGAATATATTCACGAACTAGTTGGAGGCAAATGTCCTGCAGTTGATATGAAATCATCCAAGAAAACACAAGATGCTGTATTGGAATTAATACAGCGGGATATCGTAAAAGTTGCGCATGATTGCTCCAAGGGTGGCCTTGCAGTTGCAGTGTCAAAGCTCTGTATCATGAATAAAACTGGATGCACTATTTCGCTTGAAAAAATTCCTTCAGAAAAATTACATCATGATGAATTGTTGTTCTCAGAGTCTCATTCACGATTCCTGCTTGTAATAAAATCGCAAGATGAAAAGCAAACTCTGTCAATTCTCAAACAAAGAGGAATCACACATGCGCGTATTGGAATATTTTCAGGCAAGGACATTATATTCAAAGAAAAAACAAATGCTGTCGCTAGAGTAAGGGTTGATAAAGCACAAGAAAAATGGTTAAACTCGTTGGGGGCACTTGTAACACATGGTTAAGGAAAACTGTGGCGTAGTCGGAATATTTAGTCTGGATGGTGTAAACGTCATTCCAATGGTAATTGATGCACTGCGTGCGCTCCAACACAGGGGCCAGGAAGCATGGGGTGTGGCAATACCAAAAAAGCAGCCGCATAAACAGCTTGGACTTGTCTCCTCAGCAGTATCAGAGTTTGACAAGGTTACACGTGAATACGAATCACCTGCAGCGATAGGCCATGTAAGGTATTCTACCATGGGCAAAAGCAACCTGGAAAATGCTCAACCGCTTAAGGTGAAAGACCTATGTATTGCCCATAATGGCACCATTTCTAACGTAGAAGAACTCACAGGAATGGTAGGCGGATGCACCTTTACTCCTCAAAATGTCAGTGATACCCTGATTGCAGCCCAGCGGCTTGTTACATTAATGGCTGATAATGGAAAGCTTGGAAACGCATTATCTATTTTAAAAAATGAAATGGTTGGCTCGTTCTGTTTTACATTTGTATCTGATGACAATGCCGTCTATGCAGCACGTGATCCAAAAGGGTTCAGACCAATGGTCTTGGGATATAGAAAAGACAATAATACATACATTGTTGCTTCTGAATCTGCAGCACTTTCTGCAGTGGGCGCACAGCTTGTCCGCGATGTAAAACCTGGCGAACTATTAAAAATTAGTAATGCTGGTTTGGAATCTGAAATGTTTTCAGAAGAAAAAAAGCCAGCTCACTGCTCGTTTGAATTTACCTATTTTGCACATCCATCAAGTGTGATGGAGGGCTCTAACATTTACCTGGCAAGGAAAAGGATTGGACAATTTCTTGCCCGCAAGTTTGCCATAAAAGATGCAGATATTGTAATCCCGGTTCCTGATTCTGCAAGGCCTGCCGCACTTGGGTATGCACAGGAGCTTGGAGTGCCATTTGAAGAGGGATTGCTCAAAGATAGGTACAGTAGAAAGGGCCCATTGCGCAGCTTCATCGAACCACACCAAGCAGATAGAGTTGAAATTAACCGGTGGATAATTCCAATCACACAGGTCATCTCTGGAAAACACGTAGTTGTTGTTGATGACAGTCTTGTTCGAGGTACTAGCTCAAAGGCAATCATCAAGGCTTTGAGAAGAGCAGGTGCAAAAAAGATAAGCATGGTGATAACATTCCCACAAATTCAATTTCCATGTTATGCTGGAATTGACTTTCCATCACAGGATGAACTTGTAACATACATGGGTGATGGAAAAAAATACACTGAAGATGAGATTACTGAAAAAGTAAGGCAGCTTATTGGGGCTGATTTTCTTGGTTACAATGATGCAAAGAACCTTGCAGATGCGGTTGGCATGGATTCTGATTCAATGTGTTTTACTTGCTCAAGCGGAGACTATTCCACACTGGGAATAAAGCCTATGTTTAAAACAAGGGCTGAAATCAAAGGTGAATAATATGGAACTCTCATTTGTCTTGGTGAAAAGCAAAATGGGGCATGAAATGGATGTCATGAACGACATTCTCAAGATTGATGGAGTAAAAGAAGCAACAGGAACATTTGGCCAGTATGACATATTTGTCAAGGTTCAGGCTCCTACAAGACCAGAATTGGATAAGATCATTACAAAGAAAATCCGCATGGTACAAAATGTTCTTTCCACTACTACTCTTCCTGCGCTTGCTGGCAAGAACACAAAATAAGAGCGAATTAACCAGTCCTTTTGGTTATCTCAAACCTTGAATGTATATTAATTTAAATCCAAGCCAGTTCAATGACCGCCTGTTTGAAGTTTTTACGCTCAGGAAAGGTAAAAGACATTTACGAGCTTCCAGACGGTAATATCCTATTTCATTTCTCAGACAGGGTGTCTGCGTTTGATGTAAAATTTCCGACTCCCATTCCAAGAAAAGGCGAGGTGTTGTGCAGGTTTGCTGAATTTTGGTTCAAAGAACTGCCAACAAAAAACCATTACATCAGAACAGAAGGAAAAGATAAAATCGTGGTAAAAAAAATGAAAATGATTCCGATTGAGTGTGTGGTACGTGGATACTTTTACGGTAGCCTGATTCAGAGATGGAAAGATGGTAAAGTCAAGTTACCAGATGGTTTCATTCCACAACTTGCAGCAAAACTACCTACTCCGATCTTTGATCCTACAACAAAATCTGAAACACATGATGTCCCAATATCAAAGCAGGATGCGATTAACAAAAATCTTGTAAGCAAAAGCGAGTACGAGTGGCTGGAAACCACATCTCTTGAGATTTATGGACAGATGTTTAAAATCGCAGATGCTGCAGGATTTGTTTTGGCTGACCTGAAGCTAGAATTTGGCAAGATGGAAAATGAGATTTTACTTGGTGATTCAATTGGACCTGATGAATATCGACTGTGGCCAAAAGAGTCATATCAAGTGGGAAGGATTCAGGAAAGTTTTGACAAGCAGCTATTGCGTGACTGGCTTGCATCAAACGGATATCAAAAAAAGTTTGAAGATGACAGGGATGCAGGAAAAGAACCCGTTGCACCACAACTCTCTGATGCATTGTGTATTGAATTGTCGTCAAGATACATTACTGCATACGAAAAGATAACTGGAATCAAGTTTTAACTCGAATTTCTAATTTGGGCCATAACATTTTCTGTTTCTTGCTGTCCGTTTGATGTCCTAGTTTGGCAAGTTTTTTCATTTTTTTTATTTTTTTGAAATTTTTGGTATTTTTTGTACCGGTACAATTACACTAGTAATGGTATGATTTGCATGACACTGTTATTGATTTGATGCTATTATTATGATTTGAATTAGTATGTGTTATGATATGTGGTACCGTATCTGGAAACATTACTGTGAATTGACCAAACTTGGAACATAAAAAAAAGTTACGTAATGGACAAAAAAATATGATCTCTTGATCTTTTAGGATAACTACAAAAGTAGAGTCTGTAAAATGTCTACACTGCTACAAAAAGAACTCAAAATAAGTAAAATACTTAGTACTAATGCAGATCAAGCAAAAGCCCTTGACGATACTGCAAGAATAAAAATCCTACAAATCTTATATCATAAGCAATTTGCGACAGAGCAGATTGTTGAAGAACTCAACAAGATTGGATATAAAAAAGCAACTACTACCATACGACATCATCTCGATGTCCTGAAAAATGCAGGACTGATCGAAATTGTAAAAATGGAAGAAGTCAGGGGCGCCGTAATGAAATATTATGGAACATCTGTCCGGGTCATGGGAACAAAACTTCCGGCTAATTTTGAAACAGAATTTTCAAAGACAATTGCAGATACTTCAGTCCGGCTGGAGAAAGTGATAAAAAATATTGCAGAAAATACTGGATCAAAAATAAAGAAAAAAAATTCCAAGAATGCCACTGCTGAATCAAATTATGAAGAACAAATCGTGATGGAAATTGTTAACAGGGCAATGACTAGAGTGTTTGAAAATAACGGACAATTGCTTTTGCAAAAATAAACTCTTCACTTTACTTCTATTCTGAAAATTCCCTTGGTCTCTGGGTTCTGCAACGCCTTTATCATTTTGCGGGGAATTGCATCTGATGCAATATCACATCCAATTGACAATGTCCTGGGGCATGTGAAATTGCTCTTTCTAATTACAATGTCATGCGGGTTTGTCATGGTAAGTTTCTCGCTACCATTGCCTGTAATCTTGAATGAAAGATCATCGACAAGTATTGTGCATGTAACCTCTGATTGAGGCATTCTCAACAATATCTTCATTTCATCTGGAATTCCAAGACAACCGCATGAAGCTCTTACGCCCACAATACAATCTCCATTCACTGTAAGATCTGAGTCAGTTGTTATCTCGATTGATTTTGGATGAAGTGATCTTACATTTTTGTGACCATGAAATGAGATCTCAAAACGCACACTTTCAAGTTGTATAAACTTAAATTAAACCTTCAAAGGATGAATTTTGAAATGCTACCAGCTGCAGCAGGTTATGATAGAGCAATTACAGTCTTTTCTCCTGATGGTAGACTTTACCAAGTAGAATATGCTATAGAAACAGTACGACGAGGTACTCTTGCAATTGGTATCAAGAGCAAAGATGGTATAATACTTGCAGTAGAAGAAAAACCACGAAAATTACAAAATTCTGATGTTACACAAAAAATATTTCAAGTCGACGATCACATTGGAGTGGCAGCAGCCGGTTACATTCCAGATGCAAGATCCCAAGTTGACAACGCACGATTCTTTTCACAAAGTAACAGAATGATATATGATGAACCAATAGAGGTAGAAGCAGTAGCAAAACACTTGGCAGATCAAGCTCAGCAATATACCCAATACGCAGGTGTGAGACCATTTGGTGTTGCACTCATAATTGCAGGAATTGACAAAAGTGGTAGCATGATATACCTGACTGACCCAAGTGGAACATACATCTCATACGATGCAGTGGCAATTGGAGCAGGTGCAGATCAAGTTACAGAATTTTTGGAAAAGAATTACAAAAAGGATATGTCAGTTGAAGATGCAGCAGCTATGGCAATCGAGTCCATCTATCTTGTCAGCGAAGAAAAAGAAGGCATAAAACACATCAAAATGTCACAAATCCCAATTGCCACAAAACAGTTGACAAGAACAAGTGAAAAGGACATTGAACAATTTGCTGCCAAGGCAAAAGAAAACATTGCCAAGAGACCAAAGTAGCATCTAATATTTTATAGCACAACAAACTAGGACATACATTGAAAGTTTCAATAGCTATTCCAGACTCATCACTTTCTGAAGAACCAACTCCCCTTGACAAGGCAATGAAGATATCTCAGATTGCAAGGGCCTGTTCGATATTTCACGTAAATACAATTTACATCTACAAGGAACAAAGTGGTTCTGACAGAGACAGATCACTACTTAGAAATCTTCTCCGCTATCTTGAAACGCCACAGTATTTGCGCAGAATACTTTATCCAATAAGTGATGAATTCCAGTTTGCAGGAAGTCTGAGTCCGCTCAAGATCCCATCTCATGTACAAACATCTGATCCAAAAAAGGTCAAGGCAGGAGATGTCAGAGATGGAGTTGTGGTACAATACAAAGGAAAAAAATTCGTAAATGTAGGTTTTGAACAACTTATTCCGTTTTACAGCAAGGATGATGATGGAAAAAGAATAATCGTCAAATTCAAGGAAGGATATCCAGCATTGACAGTAAAACAGATCGAAAAAGAAGAGATCTCACAATATTGGGGATATGACGTAAAAGAAGTGTCAAATCTACACACATTTCTTGCTACTTGGGGATCTACTGTCATACTCACATCAAGAAAGGGAAAACCAATCCACAAGACACAAAAATACTTTGATGAGATCTCACGTGAACACATATTACTTATTTTTGGCTCTCCAAAAAAAGGAGTCCACGAGATCTTGGGAAAAGATATTGGAAACATTCCTAAATCTCAGGTACTGAACTTCTTTTCAGATCAGGCAACCGAGACAGTCAGACTGGAAGAAGCAATTCTTGGAACTCTTGCGGTTTTGAACACCCTGACCCGTAACTAGTTTTAATACGGGATCGGAGGTGGCAGAAACATTGGACAAGAAAACATTAGACAAAAAGAAGTTTCTACTTTTTGGCATCATTGCAGGTATTGCAGGAGTAATAATTGGTGGCATGCTGATGGTAAATAGTATAGTGCATTTCTTACACTAGGATCTAAATTTCAAAATAAAACTAATCATTCTCTAATTATAGAC
>JARCRW010000061.1 GCA_029850515.1 Nitrosotalea sp.
GAATTAAGATTATTTTATGTTCGGTGATTATCAATCTACAATACCTCTTCCGTTTTTTGTTGTTTATTTTTATCCTTACTTTCCTTGATGGTTTTGTTTACCATGAATTTTTTACTTCACGTTCTTATAGTTTTATGTGATATAAAGTTCCTTATTTTTTAAAACCCTAATTCGGAGAAGATCCGTATTCAGGTCTCGACAAGTTAGCAGAACCCTTTTTTATTTTAACTAGTTCTGCAAGACTCGTTACAAAGCTAGCATGAAAAAAATATGCTGTTTATTGGTTTCTCATTGTGAAAATTAGAATTAGCACTATCAGAGATAGTGTCAATCATTTTATACTGTAAGATAAGCTGAGATTTATGATCTTACAAGATTGGTGGTTTACCACGTTATTAGGGATCAAGGAACCTATCAGAGAGCCCATAAGAGGTCAAATAAAAACAGATGTGCTCATAGTAGGTGCAGGAGCCGCCGGTCTTGCAGCTGCACTTCGCCTTGTTGGATCAGGAAAGAAAGTTGTATTGATTGACAAGAATATTTGTGGCGGAAGCTCTACTGGCAAGAGTGCAGGTTTTCTAACTCCTGACAGCGAGCTTGAGCTATCGCAATTGTTACGAAAGTATGGTACAAAGGGTGCCAAAGATTTGTGGGAAGTTGCTGCAAAAGGAGTTGAGATAATGGTAGACAATATAAAAAAACACCAGATAGAATGTGACCTACAAGTTCAGGATTGTCTATTTCTAGGAAAAGGTGCAAGTGGGTGGAAAGATGTACAAGACGAGGCAGAGTCACGTAAGAAGCTTGGTTATTCCAGCAAAGTATATCGAGAATCAGAGGTGCCCTCTGTAATTGGATCAAATGCATATTCAGGAGCAATTCGATACACAGGAACATATGGAGTCAATGCTCTTTTGTATGCACAGGGAATCAAACAGGTTCTTTTAGACAATGGCATAGAGATCTTTGAATCATCGGAGGTACTTTCTTGGGACGGCCACACCGTTCGCACGCATCTTGGCTCTGTAACTGCAGACAAGATTATCTTTTGTATAGACAAGCCAAAACCTGAGATTACAAAATATCATGAAAGTGTATACCATGCTCAGACTTTTCTTTCCATTAGCGAACCCTTGGGAGATGATGATATTGCAAAACTTTTCCCACAAGGACCTCTCCAATGTTGGGACTCTGACCTTGTCTACACTTATTTTCGGCTTACCGGTACAAAACGGCTACTAGTTGGTGGCGGAAACATGCTAACAACCTATGCAAAAAATGATACCACTACACCTCGTGTCATAGATCATGTCATAAATGGACTAAAAGAGAAAATCCCATCTATCCGGCCTCTCAGGTTTATTCAGTACTGGCAGGGACGCATAGACATGACCCGAGATCTTATTCCCACTGTGCTTGTAGACCCAGAGCATCCCTGGACTCATTTTGTTCTTGGTTGTGTTGGTCTTCCATGGGGTACCTTTTGTGGAGATTTTGCCGCCCGAAACGTTCTTGACGACAAGGAACTAGATAGTGAAAAGTATTACAGATATTTTTCACCGGACAGAAAGTTCCTAATCCCATTGTGGTTAGAGCACATTCTTGGAAAGAGAGTAGTCTTTACCATGAACAACGCATGGGCAAAATACAGGCAAAAAGACATACCTGCTAAAACCCACTAACGGCTTTTGTTTTCAGTTCAAATCTTTTCAAACTTTTTTAAAATCTAAAAAATCAGGTTCAGAATTTAAATACTAAAAAATTAAGGCGCCGGGAGAGAGATTTGAACTCTCGAACCCTTGCGAGTACGCGCTTTATGGTATATTAATTTCCAGGCGCGCGCCCTACCAGGCTAGGCGACCCCGGCATCATTTCGCCAATTCATTTTCGTTGTGGAATCTACCATATATTACTGTAAGAGACAATCATTTTACAAACTTCTTTTTGTGTACAATGACGACTATTGCAGAACCTGTGAAAAGTGCGCCTAGTACAATCATGGATCATCTCAATGTACTCACATACTACTACCGGCGCCAAAGATCAGCCATTAGTATAGCATCACCTTGTAGAGCATTAAAACAATGCAAGATTGTATACTCCAAGGAATGAAAAATCAACATTGTATTTCACATCAAGTAAAGAGGGTTCAATACCAATAAGAGCGATAATAAAAGTAGGCGAGGAAATTAATCAAATGTGGAGATCTAGCATGTTGTTGAAAGATATGATCCACATGAAGTAACTATCAGAGTGTATGTGTCAGCTAAACTATGTCAGTATGTTTATGGTAACAGATCGTTGTAGTACATTTCCATTGTCTAAAGATGCACTTGAAATTATTTTATATCTTCCTTGATATATCTTACTTCCATCATTCTTTGTCTGATTCCACACAAAGTTTTTTTCTTCTTTTGGATCCAACTTGGAGACTACCGGAGCAGATATTGGAGAATATATTATAGTACCATCAAGTTGCACAATTTTCAAGCCATATGATGAATCTTCAAATGTGAGTGGCACTGTTCCCGAATTTATTATTCGTATATGGATTAATTCACCTGGACGATAGTTTATTTTTTCTGGGATAATGGTGAGGGATGGTCCATTTTCATAGACAAGTGTAGGAATTTGATTTGTAATCTGTAAGAGATATGATCCTAACAATCCAGCAGCTACTAATCCTACTATAAAAAAAATGGCCGCGCCTTTTGGAATCAACTTGAAAAATTCAGGTTTGATTCCTTTTTAATTGTTAACTACTGCCTTTGATCTCCAACTTTTTGGATATGTGTTTGGAGCCATGATGATTCTCTTGATCTTAAAGGCAAAGCCTTTTGTGTTTTCAACAATTTCATCCTCATTCAAGGTTGCTTCCGCAAGAGCCACAATTTCGCCCTTTTGTGTATATATTGCAACAAAATCTCCACGCTTCAGTCCAGGCGATATTTCAAGAATGCCAGGTATTGCAAGCTGAGCTCCATGACACAGGGCATCAACTGCAGAGTCTCTTATTACGACAGATTTTATCTCACTTAGAGTGATTTCTATTGGCATCATTATTCTCCGTAGTTTAGTATCATCACCATTTTCTTTCCAAAGTGCATATGCATCAACAAGGTCATGCATTTTTACCAGATTAGAATCCTCATTAAAGTGTCCTACCCTAGTCCTTCTGAGCTCAATCATGGTTGCGCCTTCACTAAGAATTTCTCCCATGTCATAGAAAATTTTTCTAACATATGTTCCTGCTTCACATAAAATTCTAAGAAGCAGGAGCCGTTCCTTTTGTTCTATAATTTCAATTTCATACACATGTCTAATCCTAGTTTGTCTAGATACCGCAGACCTTTGTGGAGGCTTTTGGAATATTTTACCCGTGAGTTGTTTAAGTACATCATTCAGTTTTTCTTCTGGTGGAAGCGTATGCAGTCTTCCAAGAGCATGATATTCTTTTGGTCCAAGTAATAAAACTATGAGAGCTTTGGTGGCTTCTCCTAGTCCTATTGGTAAAAGTCCAGAAACTTGAGGATCAAGTGTACCACTATGACCTGCCTTTGGAATATGCAATATTTTTTTTACCCACGATACAGTTTCATGGCTTGTCGGGCCATTTGGCTTGTCAAGTAAGATAAAACCATATTCTAAAAGTTGTTCGATTGATCTTTTGTCATAATATGTACCATAGGCATCATTTGTGATGTCTTGGTCTACCACTCTAAGATTTTGTAATTGTTTGAGAGTCATAGTAATTTTTCACCGCATTTTTTGCTTGTTCAAGGACTTGGTCTGGCCCAAGATTATCAGTGTTGATGATGGTGTTAAACACAGATAGATCCTCGCCAAAATTAAAACCGTAAAGCTTGTGGTATAGCGTCTTGTTTTCATCATATCGTTTTCTGACTATTTCGAGTGCATCTTGTATAGATATGTCATCTCGTGTTGTCATTCTTTTAGCACTATTTTCATGTGATCCAGCAAGCCAAATTTTAATGCCATCTTTAACTAACCAAGGTAACGTATAGCTTGTTATGATAACATCTTCTGTTAAAAATATTTTTTTCAGTTTTTCATCTACCTCTTTGTCAAATTCAGGGTTTCCTTTTCTTATATTCAGAAAATGCATTCCTTCAGTGGTATCCCAGAAATCATCCCTATCAGTCTCAAAGCCTTGATCATGTGCCATTTCTTTTAACACATCACCCCCGCTCAGATATTTCAAATTAAATTCATTGCCCAGTCCCTTTGCTATTGTAGTCTTTCCAATGGCTGGTGGACCGGAAATTATTACTGAGCGAAGCAATTTAGCTTGTATCCATTGTGGTTTTTGTAACTCTCATTATGATACCGCTAAAGGAAGCAGAAGAAAGGAAGTACCATGCCCAGAAATACAATTCGTTTACGTGATGACATATATCGAGATGTCCTGGAAGTTGAGATTCTGCAACTTTAGCTGCAGTACAAGTTAATTGAAAAAATCCTCCAGGAATAAAGTTTAGAGAAATTGGCGCTATGGCAACCGTATAAGAAAATAACGGAGGAAGTACAAAGTAGAAGACCAAAATCAATGGAAGAAACGTAAACATCATTGGCCTCATGTTCATCTGCATTACTTCCATGTTCATCTTGTTCATGTACGCAGATTTTTTGTTGAGCTCATCTGTTTTTGCCTGATCTTTTGCCTTGAATGCCGCCATTCTTTCCTTTTGCCAAGCCTTTGTTTCCTTGAGTAATCTTTTCAGTTTTTCTTGATCAACCATTTTTCGTTTTATTATTGCATTAAGTAAGTTGAGACCTATAGATATGCCCATTATACCAAAAGCAGATGGAATCATTCCCTTTACTATTGGATTAGCACTGCCCAACGGTCCCTTGCTCAGGCCAGGGATTTGAAGTACTATTGAATTTATGAAATTAAGAAATATGCTATGTTCCATTGCTATACCCCATTGCATTAAGAATGCCTCGTGCCGCTTCATCAACTTTACCTTCTGTGTTAAGAACCATCTTAATTGGAGAACCGCATAATATTGAACAAGTAGACAGCATCGCACTTGTGACATCAAGTTCTTTCTTTATTTCGTCAATTGATACAATGTCTCTAGTTCTAGTTGTATCAGTCATTCTACGATTATAGATCTCTTCAGGTCTAGCAGTTATCATAATAAAACTGTCAGGATTGAGGATTTCTAGAACATTGTGTGGAAGTCCAGGGTAAAAGCCCTCTTTTGTTGAAATGAATGCGTGTGTATCTACAATTATTACATCATCATCAATAGAAGATATAGTTCGTGCAGCCATCGATTGTAATTCTTTTTGTTCTTTGACAGAAAGTTTTCTAAGATCATCTCGATTTTGTACTCCTTTCTTTTTTGCTTCATCAAACATTACTGTTCCAAAAATTGATACACTTACCCTGATGCTTTTTTCTTTTAATAATTCTACTACTCGTGATACAACTGTGGTTTTTCCAACACCTGGAATTCCCACAATTATGATGCGTTTACTTTCTGCCAAGCAATGCACCCAGGGTAGGCATTACTTCTTCGACTTTTTCTCGAACAAGTAAATTGTAATAGTTAATCAAGATATCAACTGTTAACAACATTCCTGTCCCTGATCCAAATGTTCCTAGTACATCAGAAGTACCAGCTAATAATCCCAATATGATAGAACCAATTATGGTGACAGATGGGATGTATTTTTGAAGCAGGTTTTCAACAGGTTGGTTTGAACGCCTGAAACCAGGAATCTGTACCTCGGCATCAAGCAAGTTTTTAGCTGCACTCTTTGCAGAAAGACCTCCAAGCTCAATCCACAATCTACCAAATAAGACAACTATTCCCACCATGAATAAAATATACAAAACAGCTCTAGTTGGATCTAATGCAATAATGTCAAGGCCACGCGGTGCTGTAACATAGTAAAGTATACCTCCAGTAGGAGTGGATGGAGAGGTAGGATCAAACATTCCCAAGAAATTCATAAAGGGGTTTGCATTTCGCGGGTTAAAGTTAGCCCACATGATTTGCCCTACAAACACGGCATTAGCAGTAAGTGCAGAAGCCAAAATTACTGGAATGTTGGAAACGTACATCAACTTGATTGGATATACTGCAGAGAATCCTCGATATTTTGTAGATACGATCGGTATTTCGATCTTAATTCCTTGTGTATATACAAGAATCAGTAAGACTCCAGCTGTTATCAGTAGACCGAATATGCCAGGTAGCTGATTGGATCTGAAAAAGAGATTAGAAAAGTCATGATTTAGTGCACCATGTATAATATTTGCAAATACACCTACTGGACCTCCATCTCCTGCAGGTATTGGACTAAACAAGCTCCAAACCACCTGTTGAGCCACACCTGCTGCAATAAACAAACTAATTCCACTTCCAAGTCCCCATCCTTTCTGGACCAATTCATCTAATAGCATGATTATCACAGACGCGCCTATTAGCTGTCCTATCAAAATGAATATAGCTTCGTGATTTGGCATTCTGGGTCCATAAACTGCCATTCCATACAAGGAAGACTCGGCTATGATTACTATGTAAGTAACAATCTTAGTTGCTGTTTGATACAGTTCTCTGTCCTCTGGCTTTTTAAAATCAAGATGAAATATCTCAGAACCTTTTAGAAGTTGCATCAAGAGTCCAGCAGTAACAATAGGTCCTATTCCAAGTTCTATCAACGTACCCTGCTGTGAGGCAAAAATTACTCTGGCAAATGCAAGAAAATCAAAAGACGGTGTAGATGCCCCGTATAGAGGAGTTTGACCCATTATCATGTAAATAAACAATGCAATTCCACACCACATCAAACGAACTTGAAGTGAAATTTTCTTTTTTGGCTTGGGTACTTGTGGAATATAGACTTCAGCTTTTGAGATAATAGTTTTTAAAAAACCGGCAGAGGATGTACCTTCTTCTGCTGTCACGCTACTGCTTGCACCTCGCCACCAGATTGTTTTACCTTTTCTTCGGCGGAAGCAGAGAATTTTTCCACCTTAACAACATAAGCATTTTCAGTCTGTCCTCCTCCTAACAGCTTGTCGTAGCCTAGTTCAGTAAGGTCTATCAATTTCTTTCCACCTTCCTGTTTTCCAGATTTTGCAAAGATGTCATCCAAATCTCTTACACTAACCCATTTACGGACAAGATTTGGATGTGGTGGGTGAGTAGAATCATGACCAAAATGTTTCGGATCAGTCAGTAGCATTCTTATGAAATGATGTTTATGTAAACCAGATTGACCAAGTCCACCCTTATGACCACTTGCTCGGTGTTGGCCTATTTGTCCCCAGCCACAGTGTCTACTTCCCCTATATTTTCTTGTTTTTCTAGTTCTTGTTGGCATTTTACATCATTAACCTCACTTGTGCCAAGAGTTCTTTATGACTACCAAGAATTCCTCCCTCTCCATACATCTTCTTGGTGTTTCGTTTGAATCCATGTTTGGGTGGTGATAAAGCAAACCATGGCTTGAGTGGCTTTAGTTTAGATAATGTAACAGAACCTTCAGCAAGTGATTTTGCAAGTTCATCAGTATTTTTGAATCCTAGTTGAGTCATATCTGCCGCGGTAATTTTTTGATATCCACCTTTGCGTGCCTTCTTCTCCAACAATTCTTTTGTGGTTGACACATCAATTTCCTGCCATGACACATAATGCTTAATCTTGTCAAGCATTCCTTTGGTGTTATCTTTCTCTGGAATTATTGTAGCTCGGAATCTTTTGTCCAAGTTTAGAAGATCCATCGTAGTGGTAGCCCAATAAGGAACATTGACGGTTCCCTTCATTCTAACTATTAAGAAAGCTTTACCCATATCTTCATTCAACCCTGACTAAATGTTTGTCTCAAACAGTCCAAAACAGCTCGTGATGTAGAGGTCATGGTGTTTGTTGACCCCGTACTTTTTGTCCATGCGTCCTTTAAACCGGCTAATTTTAGAAGATTTCTAATATTTCCACCTGCTACAAGACCAAGACCTCTTGGACCTGGTATAACTTCCACTGTCACACTTCCACCCCTTCCTCTAATTTTGAATGGAACTGAATGAGGTTGTTCACATCTACATTCCCAACTTCCACAACCAAGTTTTACTGGACTTACATTAAGATAAGCTTGGTTTGTTGCTTTTTCAATTGCGATTCTCATTTGTTTTGATTTTCCCTGGCCTATTCCTAACCAACCATTTTCATCGCCTGCTGCAACAAGTGCCTTAAATCTAGTATACTCACCATTGGTTGTTTGTTTTTGAACAATTCCAACATCTATTACTTCAGTTTTAATTCCCGGCAATAATTTTTTAATAATTCCAGCTTCTTGAATTCTATAACCATTTTCATAAATTTCTTTCATGGATGTAATCTTGTCAGTTGCCACTAGCGTCCCCAATTTTGTTCTTGGAGTCCATATTTGTTCTGGCTCTCTTCTTGGTGGTCTTGTTCTCTGTTCTGTTCTACTCATTTGGATTTAACCTCACTATCTATTGCAGATTTTACTTTATCTATTTCATTTGCAACTTTAAGATGCTTACCACTAATCCTTTCATCAGATGGAAAAGTTTCTGCGTCTGCCGGTACTTCTAGACCTGCATCTATTATTCCTTTCAATGCTGCCGCAATTCTTTGAGTATATTTTCTAGTACCAGTATAAAGTACAGCGCTTTTTGTTCCACTCGCAAGTGCTTTCTTACCTGCCAGGTAACCAGTCAGATATGCTGCAGGTATACTCTTCCTGGATCCCTTCCAGCCCTTATTTAGAAGCGATCTGGAATGCGCGGATGAAAGGACCTTATCACCTGCCATTTCAGGTTTATGAATTTGTACAAGTGTATTTTCGTTAGATATCTGAACTGTGATAAAGTCTCGTCTGCCCATAAGAAGATGTCTTCTTTTCTTATAGTTGGTCTTCTCATCCCTAGATCTACGTAGTATTTGTGAATATGCCATATGCTAAACCTATTTACAAAAAATTTTGGTGAAGCTCTTATAAACGTTAGACTCTGAGCAGAGAAGCCATCAATGCCTTTTGCGCATGAAGTCTATTTTCTGCTTCATCCCATACTGCAGATTGTGTGCCATCTATTACTTCACCTGTAACCTCTTGACCTCTTTTTGCAGGAAGACAATGCAAGAAAATTGCGTCATGATTTGCTTTTTTCATTAAACTAGAGTTTACTTGAAAACGGGGTAGAAAGTCCTTTGTCCTATCCGTTGCTTGGTGATGAATTGAAACAAATGTATCAGTTACCACAACATCGACATTTTTTACTGCCAATACTGGATCGCTAAGTAATTGAATATCTATGAATTTTTTTGATTCTTTTATTACGTCGCGATTTGGCTCGTATCCTTTAGGAGTTGCAATATTAATGTCGATTGATGCTTTTGCGCACCCATAAATCATAGAATTGCATACATTATTTCCATCTCCTATCCATGCAATTTTTAATCCCTCAAGCTTTTTCTTTTTCTCTTTAATTGTCATAAGATCTGCCAATATTTGACATGGATGAAAAGAATCTGAGAGCCCATTTATCACAGGAATGGTGGAGTTTTTTGCCAACATTTCTACTTCATCATGTGAATACACTCTAGCCATAATTACATCAACATATCTTGATAGAGTCTTGGCTGTATCTTCTATTGTTTCGCCCCTTTTTAGCTGCAAGTCATCAGCAGATAAATTTAGGGCATGTCCACCCAATTGAAACATTCCAGTTTCAAAGCTTACGCGTGTACGAGTTGAAGGCTTTTGAAAAATCATAGCAAGTGTTTTATTTTTTAGAAGCGGTTTAGAAATTCCTTTTTTAAGATCTTTTTTTAATTTTATAGCGTCATTTATGATTCCAAGTAATTCATTTTTATTCAACTCATTTAATGTGAGTAGATCTTTTGTTTTTACTTTCATTTCTTCATCCATCCAAACAACGAACGTTTCTTTATAGGCTTCTCATCTTTTGACTCTTCAATTGTTTCTTTTTCGGTTTTTAATTCAGATGTAGGCTCTTTTGGTCCATCTGTTTGTTTAGTTTTTGGTCGCCCTGTAGAAATCCATTTTTGAATATCTGATGCAAGTTTTCTTGCTTGGTTATCATTTTCTGGAGGTGGTACATCAAATAGAGCAGAATATTTTTCTATATCGTTTGTGGATATTCCAGCAAATGGATCTTCTGATATTTCTTGTTCAGAAGATGGTTTTAGTTCAACTTTAGGTTCTGGTTTTAGTTCAACTTTAGGTTCTAACACTCTTTTCTTAACACCCTCGACAACTTCCTCAGGACCAAAGAGTGTTTCCAAAAACACATCTTTATCAAAAGGTTTCAGATCCTTGTATTCTTGTCCAACACCTAAGTAAAGAATTGGACTAGAGGTTACTTTTACTATAGATATTGCAGCCCCACCACGTGCATCTGCATCACTTTTCGTAAGTATTGCCCCATCGAATGCAGTATAATTATAAAACTCTCTTGCTTGACTCACAGTATCATTTCCAGCTAATGAATCTCCAACAAATAGTTTGAGATCAGGATTTACCACCTTGTTAATTTTAGATATTTGATCCATTAAATTTTTACTAGTTTGCATTCTGCCAGCTGTATCAATAAGTATACAGTCTATTTTGTGCGATTTAGCATAAAGAACTGCATCTCGCGCAACTGCAGCTGGATCAGAGCCATAGTTTTGAGCAATAACTTTGATGTTGAGTCGTTTCCCATGTTCACTTATCTGCTCTATTGCACCTGCTCTGTAGGTATCAGCTGCTGCAATTACAACCGAATACTTGTTTTCGCGTAAAAGATTTGCAATTTTTGCTATTGTGGTAGTTTTTCCTGTACCATTTATTCCCATAAATGATATGATGTAAGATTCTCCTTTTTCCTTATTCTTTTGAATATTAGAGACAATATCTACCTTGCCTGCTTCATCAAACATATTTGATATGCTTTTTCTTAATTCCTGTTTTACAACTTCGTCAACTGTGTCCTTGTTAACGGTAGAACCAATCAGTTGTTTTTTCAAATCACTCTTTAGCGCGTCAATAACTTCTGTTGCAACATCAGATTCCAATAGTGCAATTTCAAGTTCAAATAAAACTTCATCAATATCTTTTTCCTTTAGCTCTTTTTCTCCAAAACTTTTTGCGGCTATAGAAAATGCGTTTCTTAATTTTTCAAACATGGTATACTGCCTTACTGCGTTGAACTAGGATTAGATTGTATAAGTCTGTTCATTTCATGTTGTCCCTGCTCAAGTTTCATAGAGACTTCATGTCGCTGTGATGCCAATTGTTGCAACACCATCTCGAGTTCCTTAATTCTAGATTCCATATAGTTTATTGCGGAATTCTTATCCTGCTCCACAGAAGCTCCAGCACCTATATTTACAATCATTTTTTGTTCAGGATTTATTTTTGCTTTAACATAGACCCCCAAACCAATTGGTACAAGCGTTTCACAATCAACATTACCTACCATTCCCTTCATTGATTCTACCGCATTTGCTGCTTCCTGTAAAAGTCTCATTACTGTTTCTTCACGTTGTACCAAATCATTCAGATATGATTCAAGAGCTTGCATCTGTTGCAACAAAGATTGAGCCTGTTCTTCACTCATCTGCAAAAAATTCACTTGTTGACTATAAATTCATTCTGAAAATATCGAATAAAACAAAAAGAAGAAAGGAATTATGCTTTTATCTTTGAAAGTCGTGAATCTACTTCGTCCCAGTTTATTACATTCCACCATGCATTGACATAGTCTGCACGTCGATTTTGATATTTCAGATAATAGGCGTGCTCCCAAACATCCAATCCCATCAGTGGGACAAGGTTTTTGGTACGTGGACTTGTCTGATTTGGCATAGTAGTAAACTCAACTTTCTTTGTCTGAGGATTGTAAGCTAACCAACCCCAACCACTTCCCTGTATAGCAATTGTGTCCTTGATGAATTTTTCTTTGAAACTGTCAAAGTTTCCAAACACCGAATTAATAGCTTCTTCTAAGCTACCTCCAGGTTTTCCACCACCACTTGATTTCATACTAGTCCAAAACAAGGCATGGTTTTCATAACCACCTCCATGGAAATTCACTGCGCCTCGAACATTTTCTGGTACTTGATTCAAGTCTGAAAGCAACTTGGGCAGTTCCATATTTTGTAGTTCGGGACTCAGATTTGCCAATGCATTATTCAAGCCATCAGTATATGCTTGATGATGCTTTGTGTGATGAATTTCCATTGTTTTAGCATCGATGTGTGGTTCCAAGGAATCATACGAGTATGGTACTTTTGGAAGTTCATATTTTGCCATAAAAGTTACACGTCTTTCTTGCAATTTATGGCTTTGGTTGCAAATGCATTTTATCTAGTCTCAATGCAAATACACCGTGATAGAGAAATTACTAATTTTTTCTCTTGTTTTTACTTTATGCAGTATATGTTTTATTTCATACTCCCATGAAGAAAAACAAAATCTACTTTCAAGGAGCATACAACTAGTCGGTACCCAAGTCCCACGACAACATGGCTTGAGTGGTCAAGGAGTTAAAATTGGAATAATAGACACTGGAATAGATTTTGATCATCCCGACTTGCACGGTTACGGACCATCAGGACGAGTTACAGGCGGATATGATTATGTTAACACGGATGAGAAGCCAATGGATGTAAACGGTCATGGTACAGAGATTGCAGGCATAATTGGTGCCAATGGAAATTTTTCCGGCATAGCCCCAAAATCTCAGTTATTTGCATACAAGGTTTCATCTACTGGAGAGGCAGTCTCATCAGAATACATCATACAAGCTATCTCTCGTGCCATAAAGGACAAGATGAACGTAATTAACATCAGTCTTGGAGTAAATAGAACTAATGATGAATTAGAAAATGCAGTTGATAGTGCAGTAAAAAAAGGAATTGTGGTAGTTGTAGCAGCGGGAAACAATGGACCGGATGATAAAAGCATTGGTAGTCCAGGTAGAGATTTCAATGTGATAACAGTTGGAGCTTCGTACAACAACATAACATCAAGTCTTGCGTCCACTTTAGAAATTGGCAACAAGCAATACAATGCTGCTCCAATGCTTGGTACAGATGTTTTAGGAAATCCAATTGAAGGTAAAATAATTTATGGTGGATATGGAAGAGTCAAGGATCTTCAGGGCATCAATGTCAAAGATTCCATATTACTAGAACAACGAGGTAGCAATACAACTGGTGAAAAGGTATTTTTTTCTGAAAAAGAGAAAAATGCAGCGGACCGTGGTGCAAAGGGACTAATAATATACAACAATCAGAGCGGAATTTTCTTTGGTGAACTTATAGGACCCAATTCAACCAAAGATTACCACCCAAGGATTCCTGTAATTTCAATATCAAGAGATGACGGTCTTGAATTAAAAGCGATATTGAAAAATAACACTTTGGGTAAGTTAAACATATTTTATCATCCAGACTTTGTAGCACCATTTAGCTCACGTGGGCCAGTTTCCCCATTTTATGTGAAACCAGATCTTGTTGCACCTGGAGTTTATGTAAACACCACAACAATTGGTGGCGGATATAATTTGACTAGTGGTACAAGTATAGCAGCACCGCATGTTACAGGCGCAGTAGCAATACTACTACAAAAATATCCAGGTTTAGACCCATCATCTATAGCGTCCATAATAACTACAACAACTGATCCCGTTACAGATGCATATGGAAAAATATTTCCAATCAATGTGGCAGGTAGTGGAAGATTGAATATTACAAGAGCAAGTTCTGCAGGTTTAATCATCTTACCCCATAGCCTAGTTTTTAATCTCTCTTATGAAAACTCCAATGAGACTAGGACATTACACCTGCATTCAATTAACAACACAGTAATCCCAAAATTAAAAGTAGAATTTTTATCGAATGAACCAAGACTTGTTTTCAACTACACAACAAGTAACAATACGCTAAATGTGCAAATTACAGACAATGCAAGAAATCTGGGAGATTATGACGGATTTATAATAATCGATGATTCAAAAACTTTGTACCGTATTCCGGTCATGGTACATGTTACAAAGGGAACAATAAAGGAAAGCCAAAATGACGCACAGCTTAATTTTACCTTAGACTATCCTGACAAATGGTCATATGCAAAGATTTCTTTAATGAAAGCCGGTTCACAGGATGTAAAAACAATTGGCATCACTCCACAAAATACAAAGACTATCACCATTCACAATACAGGGGAATATTGGGTTCAAGCTGATATCAAGGTGGAAAATAAAACGGATCATGCATATAAAATATTAACGATAAATCACGTTACAGAAAGATATCCAGATATTGGAGATATTTTACACATTCCAATTAAACAGACATCTATTATTTTTTCCATAATAATCATCGCAGTTATTGCAGTACTGGTAAAACGTAGATAAAATTAGATGTGCGGTCCAGCATCTTTTATTTCCTGAGCTACATTTCCAAATTTTTTGAAATTATCAACAAACATTTGGGCTAGTTTTTTGGCAGACAAATCATATGCATTTTTGTCAGACCAAGTATTTCGTGGATTCAAAACCTCAGAAGGAACATCAGGACATGTAATTGGAACATCCACATTAAATACCTCATCGTGTCTATATTGCACTTTATCCAACTCTCCTGAGAGTGCAGCTGTAACCATACTTCTCGTATAATGAATATTCATTCTCTTTCCAATTCCATATGGTCCGCCTGACCAACCTGTGTTTATTAAATATACTACTGCCTTGTGTTTGACTATTTTTTCTCCCAGCAGTTTTGCATAAACTGATGCGTGTCGTGACATGAAGGGCGCACCAAAACATTCAGAAAAGGTTGCCTTGGGTTCAGTGATTCCCCTTTCAGTACCTGCAAGCTTGCTTGTATATCCAGACATGAAATGATACATAGCTCCCTCTTTTGTTAGTCGGGATATGGGTGGCAATACGCCAAATGCGTCAGCTGTTAGAAATATTATGATTTGTGGATTCCCGCCAAGACTTGGTATTACTGCACCGGGAATGTAATCAAGCGGATATGCGGCCCTAGTATTTTCAGTCAGACTCCCATCATTGAAATCTGGCATCATGGTTTTCTTGTCAATTACAACATTTTCTAGAACTGCACCAGATCTTATTGCATCCCAGATTTGTGGTTCGGCATCTTTGTTTAGATTTATACACTTTGCATAACATCCTCCTTCAAAATTAAAGATGCCTTTATCAGACCAACCATGTTCATCGTCACCTATCAATTTTCGATTAGAGTCAGCAGATAGTGTAGTTTTTCCAGTACCTGAAAGACCGAAGAATAGAGATGTATCTCCATTCTTTCCAATATTGGCAGAACAGTGCATTGGAAATACACCTCGTGACGGTAAAATGTAATTCATTACAGAAAACATTGCCTTTTTTATTTCTCCGGCATATGAAGTTGCTCCAATCAGGACAATTTTCTTTGTATAATTGAGAAGAATGAATGTATCAGTTTTTGTTCCATCTACTTCTGGTATTGCTTTGAAATCATTTAGTGTAATAACAGTATACTCTGGCTTGTGAGACTCTAGTTCTGAGGTAGTAGGTCTAATGAAGAGTTGTCTTACAAAAAGGCTCTGCCATGGATGATCAGTTATAATTCTGATTGGCAATCGATGTTCGTGGTCGGCACCTACAAATCCATCAAAGATGAAGATTTCTTTGTCTACAAGGTATTTTTGCATCTTTTCAAATATTTTATCAAACTTGTCTTCTGGAAACGGGTGATTGATTTTGCCCCAATCAACGGTATTATGAGTTTGTTCATCATCAACTATGAAACGGTCATCAGGAGATCTTCCAGTATATTTTCCGGTTTTCACAGCCAGTGCTCCGCTTGCAGTCAAAATACCCTCGTTTCTTTCTTCTATTAGATCAATGAGATTTTTGACCTGTAAGTTTCTCTGTATCTTGGCAGGTTTTATTCCCATTTGCTCCAACTGTGATACAACGTGACGAGTGATTGTAGGCTCCAAATCCTCTATCATCTAGTAAGACGATTCCCTATGAAAATCCTTATTATCTCTTCGGATCACGTGAGCTCAAGCAAGAAACGTATTTATTGTAAAATTTGGTCAGAGTCGTATACATGCCAATCAATAAAGAAGCTCTTGAACTTAGAAAAAAGGTAGCAGAACACAGACCAGATTTTGTTAGACAAGAAAGCTGGAGATATTCAAAACTTGCAGAGTCATGGAGAAAGCCAAAAGGCATGGACAACCATCAAAGAAAACAAAAAAAGGGATGGCCAGCACTAGTACGAATTGGGTACGGGGGGCCAAAGATTGCAAGAGGATTACACCCATCAGGGTTTACTGATAATTTAGTTTACAATTTAAAAGACTTGGAAAAACTTGATCCTAAGAAAGACGGTATCAGATTTGGTCACGGAGTAGGAAAAAAGAAGAGATCAGAGATGATTACAAAGGCAATGGAAAAAAACTTCAAAGTATTCAACGCAAGGGTGTCAGCTAGTGGTAGTAAATCTTAAGTCTAAAAGACAGCTAGTCTCCAGAATTCTTGGAGTTGGAGTAGGCAGAGTAAGATTTGATCCAGAATACTTGGATGATATAACAGATGCAATTACTCGCGACAACATCAGAAGTTTGATAACTGCTGGAACAATTCAAGTAAAGCCAATCGTAGGAACTTCAAAAGGAAGAGCACATTTCAAGAAATCCCAGAAACGCAAACGTGGAACTAAACAAGGTTCCAAAAAGGGAAGAAAAGGATCAAGAGTTGGAAAGAAGGAAGTATATGTCAAGAGAATAAGAGCAATGAGACATCAACTAAAAGTATCAAAATCAAGAAAAGAAATAGCAAATGAAAGTTATTGGAAATTATACAAACAAGTCGGTGGAAATCAAGTAAGAAACTTGGCCCATCTTCGTAGCTTGATAGAAGAAGTTCGTTCCAAGAAATAAATTCAGAATCGAAAGATTCTATCCTTGTCAAGAATTTTCCCTTTCTTGATGGTTATTCCTTCTTTAGAAAGCATGTTAGTTTTTACTTTCTCACCCCATGCATAGCCTCCTATTTTACCAGTGGACAGAATTACTCTATGACATGGAACGATAACAGGAAAGGGATTTTTTTTCATCATTCTCCCGATAGATCTTTGTCCATTTTTTAGACCAACGGCCTTTGCAAGTTCAGAGTATGTAGTAACCTTTCCTTTTGGAACTTTCAAAAGTTTTTCGTATACTTTGTGTTCAAGTTTCAAATCTTTATCATCTCTAGATCACTTGTACTTAGCATCTCAATTATTTTTTGCTTACTCTTTCCAAGTCCGCTCCAATCTACCAGTGCAAATTTAGCTTCGTTATTTCGTTCTACAATGTGATCAAAAAGATACGGATCCACATTATCAAGACTATGTTTTGGAATAATGGTACCTAATGCAAAATCGCCTTCAAGAAGTTCCTTGTTGAATTTACCAGGATAATGAGTACCGCCAAAACAGATAGCCACGTCATGTTTACTTGGTGATTCTGACATTTCTTTTAAGACAATTTTTGCCACGTTTTCACATAGTTTGGTATCGGTCCATTCTCTTTCAGTCGTACCTATTTCAATGAACAGCGTTGGCTTGTTCAGGGCAGTAGGTCCATGATGAGTAGCCTCTATTGTTATGTCAAATTTCGAAAAGAGATCCCGTTGTTCCCATAATCGTTTCATGTATGATTTTTGTCTATGAGGATGAGGTATTGCAACTTGTCTTGCAAATCCGCCAAACATGGCATCGCCAAAATTTCCCGTACTGTGACAAGTCAGTGCAAGTTCTCCACTCTCAGCAGCATGTTTTGATAAGAATACATAACCATCATAAGGATATTTTTCTTCAAGCCAGTCTGCAGATATTGCTGGAGTCGGTATTATTACAAGGTCAAAATTACTTCCATGAAAAATCCCATCATCATTTTTGTTCATTTGTTTTGAAAGAAATGTTGCCATGTTAAAACCGGCAGGATCAGATTCGTATGCTACCAACAGATCCATAGAAAATAGTCAGGATACCACTTTATTATCGTAGAGGAGAATACCGGTTTCATTATAATATGTGCAAAAGTGTCTGGATTTTAGTTGCTAAAAGTTTGTCCGATTTACTTCATAAAATACCAGGAATCGGAACGAAAACGCTAGAGAGGACCCTAAACATTACAACATGTTCAAAATGTAGCAATTCATGTTGGTTCTGTCTGGTTATCGGGACCTGAAATTTCATTTCCCAACAACTAACTTGCTTCCATCCACTCGGAGGATTAGTGGCTGCATGGAACCATTGTTCCAATCCACATTCCCCTTCATCGGTTCAACTAAAAGCCCTCTAGGATGGCAAAGCCTACTCCACCCCTTGCAAGCAATGTTCATGGATGCTGCTACATCCCTGTCCATCGTTCTCTTGCAATTAATGCACAATAATTTTCGTCTGTGAAACCCGTCCTCTTGGAGTTTCCCTCCGCATGTTGGACAGAGTTGGCTTGTGCGTTTAGGATCTACGAATCCAACAGGAATTCCTTCCCATTCTGCCTTGTATGTAATCTGCCTTTGCAGTTCGTAGAACGACCATGAGTTTAATTTTCTGCGATACTTGTTTCCTTGCCCGTTGCCTTTTCGATATAACTTTCTAATTCCTTTGAGATCTTCGAGTATTATCATACTCTTTGATTCCATTGCCCTTTGCACAACATCTTTTGATATTTTGTGTAAGTGTTGTTGGATTCTTCTGGAACGCCTGTTTCCCAGTCTTTGCTGAGTGTCTCTTTACTCGTACATCAAACCTCTTCAATGATTGTATCACGTGACTGGTGTTTTCCTTGATTGAAAGGAGTTTGTTTGTCTTGTACATGATAGAACCATCTCTAGTTGAAATTGTTACATTTCTTAAATTCCTGTCAATTCCAATAACATTTTCTGGAATGATTTGAGTTACTTCCTTTCTGATTGACAATGAGATTGAATGTGGAGTGATTGTGAATGATTTTACTTTTAGTGACTTGTCTTGAAGAATTTCCAATGTATGATCATTCAATAATGCATGTTGGCAATTTCCAGAACCAATGGGAATTGCCAATAGTATCCCATTTATCTTGAATCCATAACATGACACCAGATATGGTTTGGAAATATAGGGAGATTTTGGTTTTCTGCCCTTCTTGATGTCTCTTTTCATTTGTGCAAGTCTGCCACATGCGGAAGATATTGCAGTTAGTTTGTAGTATGACAAAATTTCGTATTCGGATAATTCATGATATGACAACAAGGAAAGTTCTTTAATGTTGAACAGTTGTTTTCAATACCAATCCTGACGCAATGATTTACCATTTGTCTGAACGTTTCCATCATGGAAACAAGTTCTCGGGTTGGCTGATATGATTGTGCAATAGATTTCATTGCCATTGATATCTCTCTTGTCTAATCATGATATCAAGGTCTCGATAACCCGACAGAACCGTCCAAAATAAGAATTATAAGGACACTTTGGGAAAAGTCCTCCAATGGTAAAGATAAACCCAAAGCAGATGCTCAAGGACATGGTCAACACAATGAAACTTGCCAAAAAGTCAGATAAAGAGGATTACATGGAACATTTGAGACTAGTATCGCTTGGAATGGCCACACTTGGAGCCATTGGATTCATAATTCAGTTTACATTTGCCGTGATTAATTTAGGACATAGATAGAATGGCCCAGGAGACAAAATCACACTTTTTTGCTGTTAGGACCACTGGAGGTCAAGAAAAGGTTGTCATGGGATTATTGGAAAACAGAATTAAATTAAAGAAACTTAACATACAATCAGTTCTTTTGTTAGAGAACCTCAAAGGGTATGTAGTAGTGGAGGCCATAGATGCAAATGCAGCATTTGATGCACTACAAGGAATTAGACACATCAGAGGTCAACTGAGAGGAGAATTGACGTTCAAGGATATAGAAGGTTACCTTGTAAAGAAATCCACTGTTTCAGAATTGGCAGTGGATCAAGTAGTAGAGATTATCGGCGGTCCATTCAAAGGCATGAAGGCCACAGTCACAAGAGTAGATCATGACAAGGAAGAAGCTACAGTGATTTTACTTGATGCACCTTACCAATTGCCAGTTACCGTTGATGCAAATTATCTCAAGCCCTCAACTCATTAGGACACTGTCAAGTTATCTGGGGTATGCATCTCATTACTTAACTTGGTGCCCTTATTAGCAAGGATTAAATTTACATTTAAGAGGGAAGAAAAAATATGGCAGACATACAGACTGTTTCTGCACTAGTAACAGGAGGCCAGGCCAGTGCAGGTCCTCCTTTGGGTCCAACATTGGGACCTCTTGGTGTAAACATCTTACAAATAGTCACTGCCATAAATGAAAAGACTAAAGATTTTGAAGGAATGAAAGTACCTGTTACAGTTAATGTCGATAAAGGAACAAAGAAATGGACTGTAGAGGTTGGAATTCCATCAGCAGCAGCCCTAATTTTAAAAGAAGCTGGTATTCAAAAAGGATCAGGAACTTCTGGCGCTACATGGGTAGGGGACATTTCACCAGATGCGGTTGTCAAGGTTGCCAAATTGAAAATAGATTCATCATATGCACTTAATATAAAATCAGCATCAAAAGAAATAATCGGAACATGTCTTGCACTGGGAATCAAAATAAGCGGCAAGAATCCAAAAGAAGCAACAGCCGATCTAGAATCGGGTAAATGGGACGATAAATTAAAGTAATTATTCAGCCACAGAATAGATTGGATCTTTATCTGTTTTCTGCAATTCAACAAAAGTTTCCGTATTTTGTATTCCATCTATTTTTCCTATCTTTTCTATAGCCACAGTATGTAATTCTTCAAGGTTCTGCGCTCTCAGAGTTAACAAGATATCAAATCTTCCAGTGACTTCAGATATTGCAACTATTTCTGGAGTTTTCAATAATGCCTTGTGAATCTGATCTTTCAACTTGGGATCTCTGTTGACACCCATAGTTGCCCTCACTCCAATACCTATCAGAGACTCGTCAACTACAATTGTGAATTTCTTGATTAGTTTTTTCTTAACAAGTCTCTTTACCCTGCTATAGAGAACTGATGTGTTGACACCGAGTTTTTTTGAAAGATTAGGAACCGACGTATTACCATCTCTACTAAGCTCGGTAATTATTTTCATATCTAATTCGTCGAATTTGTGCAACTTTGCGACTTGTTTTTATTACTATTTAATAAATGTAAGTTACTTTTCCAAAAGTATTCTTATTTCAAGACTAGTGTTACCACAAGAAATTTGCATAGTCATGTAATTCTCGAATGATTTTGCCGCTAAAGGATTTTAAATAGGCAAATCAGAATGCTTTCGTAATGATTACCGAGTCCCAGATAGCTCAAATGATAACCGATGCCAAAAAGAGCACAAAGGAGAGAAAATTCAAGCAGGCAGTAGAGCTAATCATGGTTTTCAGAGATATAGATGTAAAGAAAGGATTTGCGATAAATGAGACAGTCCAGTTACCAAAAAAAATGAACCAGTCATCTTCAATATGTGTTATTGCGTCAGGAGATCTTGGTGTAAAAGCAAAGAGCGCCAATGCAGACTTGGTAGTAGACAGTGCCCAAGTATCACAGATGGGATCAAACAAAAGAGAATCTCGTAAACTAATCAATGGTTATGACTTTTTCCTTGCAGACACTTCAGTAATGGCAAATGTTGGTAAGACTCTGGGTCAATTCATGGGTCCCAGAGGAAAGATGCCAACACCACTTCCATTTAATGCCCCAATTGAGTCAATACTGGAAAGATTTAGATCCTCAATCAGAGTGAGACTGAAAAACTCTCTTTCTTTGGCATGCAAGATAGGAGATGAGACAATGTCTGATGAAGATTTAGTTGCAAATGCTAACGCAGTAATTGGTACAATCGAAAAGAAATTACCGAGTGGTGATAAGAACATCAAGAAAATAATGATCAAGACCAGCATGGGAAAGATCATCAAACCAATCCAACCAGGAACGAAGTAATATGCGTCAGAATAGAACAACATATCCTCAAAAGAAAGCTCAGATGTACCAACAGTTACAAGAACTACCAAACAAGTACAAGGTCATAGCACTTGTAAGGATGGAAAAAGTAAGATCTTCACAATTATTACCATTAAGAAAAAAATTCAAAGGTGAAGTAGAGATTGTAAGTATTAAAGACAAGGTTGCACAGAAATCACTTTCTACACTAAAGATTCCTGGAATTGAAAAACTTGCAGCAAATCTAGTTGGGCAATGTGTATTGATGTTTACAAACATGAGCCCGATCAAACTGAACATCCTACTTGGTAAAAATAAAGTAATGATGGCAGCAAGAGGAGGAGACAAGGCAAGCATAGATGTAGTCATCAAAGCTGGTAACACTGGAATTACCCCAGGGCCAATTCTTACCGATTTTAAAGAAGCAGGAGTATCAACCAAGATTGATCAAGGAACGGTTTGGATAACAAAAGACTCTGTAGCAGCAAAGAAAGGCGACACCATATCCGGAAAATTAGCTACCCTACTTAGCAAACTAGATGTCAAGGCGGTAGAGGCTGGCATAGTACTAAACTCTGCTTTGGAAGACAAGGTAGTTTACAATCAAGAAGAACTAACAGTAGACGTAGAACAATACAGGACTGCATTTGCCAAGGCACACCAAGAAGCATTATCACTATCCATAGCAATAGGATACATAACTAAAGAAAACGTCAACATGATACTTGCAAAGGCTGCTCAACAGGCAAGATCACTTGCAATAGAAGCAGGCTTCCTTACGGATGATACCAAAGATGCAACAATACAAAGGGCACATGGACAGGCAAAAGCATTATCAGGCAAACTAAAGGGTTACAGCCTTCAATAAATTAGCAAGAGAATATTTTAGCGTACTTTGGGCAGATTCCAGTTGTATTTCATGGCAACTAATCTCAGTATAGTTGTAACCAATATTGAGCCAATTGTTGCCACTTCGATTTGAAACTGGACTATTAGAAGAATGTAAAAAATAACAACGCCTAGAAAGCTTGCTGATGCATATAGTTCTTTGACAAAAACCATAGGTACTTCATTTACAAACATATCCCTCAAAATTCCCCCACCTACTGCAGTTATCATTCCAGCCATGGTCATCGCCAGAAAATTCATCCCAAATAATTGATATGCAAGAGTTGCCCCAATGGCAGTAAAGACACCCAATCCAAGAGCATCAAATTTTAAAAACAAATTCCAGTGTTTTTGTATTCTAGGATAAAGAAAGAATATGGCAACGCCAGTTACAGTAGTAATTATCACATAGTTTGGATCAGATATAGAATGTGGTGGAAAACGTCCAAGCATTATGTCTCTAACAGTACCTCCAGCTACACCAGTAATGGTTGCAAGAATTATAATTCCTACAATGTCTGCTTTGTGTTCAATTGCCTTGAATGCTCCAGTAACTGCAAAAGCCATGGTTCCAAACAAATCCAATATCATTACAATAGTTTGAATTGGAGATGATAGTTCAGTCAAATAACAAAGTAACCAGAACTATAGTAAATAATGTTTAAGAAATTACAAAAAAGGGAATAGATTTACAGTTTTAACCAAATAGTGCAGAGAGACCTTCCATTGCCTGTTCTTCTGTCTTTGCAGATGGTAGTTCAGCCTCTTTCTTTGCTTCCGATGCGCCTCCGCCTGATGGTGCTGCAGGTGCAGCAACTGCTACTGGGGCAGCCTTTATTGCTTCCTCAATGTTTACATCTGCGAGTGCAGCAACAAGTGCCTTTACTTGTGCCTCGTTGACTTCAGCGCCTGAAGCCTTTACAACATTAGCAATATTTGCTTCGTTGATTTCCTTCTTTTGTTTGTGCAAAAGCAACGCAGCGTATACGTATTCCATTGTAAACAAATTTTGCAAGAGGCATAATATAAAACTATGGAGGCATGTAAAAAATAAATCTAAAATGATTTTTCTAGTTTAAGATTTTAAGACCTCGACAAATAGAATACATGTATTTCTTCAAGTCCTTGTCATAAAGCGTATCCATTCTTTGTTTTAAGATTCGTTTTGCTTGATCCCTTTCTACACCATCTGGCAGAGAAAGCACGTTGTTAATCAATTCAGGTATAGATTCTCTAACCCAACCAGAAATAATATTGTGAATGTTTTTGTGTATTTTTTCAACATGATCAGTGTTGATATCAAAAACTCCAGTAAAATTATTGTGTTCTACCCTGTAGATCAAAGCAAATATGCATTCCTTTGGATCGGGATTCTTCAAAAGTTCTAGTGATTGTGGTCCAGCTTTTCCTTGAGAGACTTTATTCTTCAGCCCTACAGGATTTATTATCATACCATTAACCCCAATGTTGGAATTTTCTACTCCCGTTACAATTCCTACAACAATATCTCTATGTTCGCCATTTGGCTTTGATGCAAATACATGGTCTCCTTCTTTCCAGCCTTTTTTTGTAAACATGAGAAACTTTCCTAATAAATCATATTTAATGTGTTGCTTCAGAATGCTTAATATCAGTCAGAAGAAAAAATTGTGAAATGGACAAGGACCAGATCCTTTCAAAGTTTTCCACTGATCCAGACAGATACTACAAGGTCACATTATTTGAAAATGAAGGATTTAGGAGAAAATCATGTGCCAAGTGCCGCAGGTTTTTCTGGACTTTGGATGACAATATTAGCATGTGTCCTGATCATATAGAAAATAGCTATTCGTTTATTGGAGACCCTCCTACAAACAAGAGGTTCGATTACACACAAGCATGGAAGGAGGTAGAATCGTTTTTTGTACAAAATAATCATAAATCAGTCGGGAGATATCCAGTAGTTTGCAGATGGCGGGATGATCTTTATTTTACAATTGCATCCATTGTAGATTTTCAAAGAGTAATGGGGTCCAAAGTTGTCTTTGAGTTTCCTGCCAACCCACTGGTTGTTCCACAAACCTGTCTTAGATTCAAAGATATTGAAAATGTAGGAGTAACCGGTAGACATTTTTCCAGTTTTTGTATGATAGGACAACACAGCATACCAAACTCGCACGGATATTGGAAGGATAAATGTGTGGAGCTTGATTTCAAACTTCTTACAGAAAGATTTGGAATCAACAAAAAGGAAATAGTGTTTGTAGAAGACGTATGGGCTGGCGGAGGATCTTTTGGATCATCCCTTGAATACTTTGTAAGAGGATTAGAACTTGGCAATGCAGTATTCACGGAATTTCAAGGCGATCTGACCAATTATTCCATATTGGATCAAAAGATTATCGATATGGGTGCAGGTCTTGAGAGGTTTGCGTGGATTACAATGGGAACCCCTACTGCTTATGATTGCTGTTTTGGGCCTATAACAAAACACATGATAGACAAGGTAGGTATTGACATAGATTCCAACGTAATATCCAAATATTTCATGTCAGTAGCAAAGGCTCTCTCAGAATCAAATGATATTTCCACAGTCAGAAAGACGGCTGCGAAAATTGCAGGTTTGGATGAAATAAAACAAGATAGAATAATTTCTCCACTTGAAGGGATCTACATGATAGCAGATCATTTGAGAACTCTTGTCTTTGCAATTTCTGATGGTGCATTACCAAGCAATGTAGGAGGAGGTTACAACTTGAGGATGATTCTCAGAAGGACGTTAGCGACTATGGATAGATTTGGTTGGAATTTTGACCTCAACAATCTCATTGATCTTCACATAGACTATCTAAAATCCACATATCCAGAACTTGAACAAACCCGTAATGATGTAAAAACAATAATCGAGATAGAAAAGAATCGTTACAACGAGTCAAAAGTCAGAATGAAAAATATGGCAACTACACTCAAGACACAAAACAAGAAATTATCAGTAGATGATCTCATTCGCCTGTATGAATCAGATGGTATAACCCCAGACTTTCTCAAAGAATCTCAGATAATACCGGAAATTCCTTCCACATTTTATGAAAGATTATCAGATTTGCACCAGTCCGAGAAGACAGAGAAAAAGGAAGAACTAGACTTGGAGGGAATACCCGATACAGATTTACTATATTACAAAGATGATCCACATGAGTTTGAGGCCAAGGTACTCAAAATAATAAAAAACAAATTTGTCATACTTGACAAGACATCATTTTATGCAAGAGGTGGAGGTCAAGAGCCAGATCATGGAAAAATTGAAGAGTTTGATGTGATAGATGTCAGCAAACATGGAAATGTTGTATTACATGAGATCAGAGAAGGAGTACCAAAAGAAGGTACAGTTGTAAGTTGTAAAATCGATTCAGTGAGAAGATATGGGATAACACGAAATCATACAAGCACTCACGTACTAAACGCATCTGCAAGAAATACTCTGGGCTCTTGGATCTGGCAGCATTCTGCTTTCAAGGATGCGGAATATGCAAGACTTGACATCACCCATCATTCAAATCTCACAGAAGATGAGATAATGAAAATAGAGGATCTTGCAAACACCACCATAAGAAGAAACATTCCGGTTTTGATCAACCAGTTTGAAAGAGGTGAAGCAGAACAGGAATATGGTTTTAGAATTTATCAGGGAGGAGTAGTACCAGTAAAACTAGTACGGATTGTGAACATAGAAGGATTTGATGTGGAAGCATGTGGTGGAACACATGTACAAAAAACTGGAGAGATGGGACTGATAAAAATCACAAAAGCCGAGAGGATTCAGGACGGAGTGGTCAGACTAGAATTCGTATCTGGCAAGTCAGCACTCAAGTACACCCAAAATCAAGATCGAAAAATTTCACACATAGTAAAATCCCTTGGCTCAAGTAAAGAAAAGATGTTAGAATCATTTGAACATGTAATGAAAGATTCTGATGATGCAAAAAGAAGATTGAGACAGATAATCAAAAGAACATCTGAAGCATCTGCAAGAGAGGCCATTTCCCAGGCAAAAAGCATTGGAAAAATAAAATTGTACTCTACAGTAGATGAAGAACTCGATGAGGAATTCCACATATCAGTCGGAGAAATGGCAACCAAGATAGACAAGTCTCTCATCTATTGTGCATTCATAGTAAAAAATGAGTCAATCAAGATAATATCATTCTCTGGCGCTGATGCCATCTCTACCAAGAAAGCAGGAGATTTAGTAAAAGAAATTTCCAAAGTACTTGGAGGCTCAGGTGGTGGAAGAGACACATTTGGTCAGGGAGGAGGAAAAGACCTATCAAAGATAAAAGATGCCCTACTAACCATAGAAAAATCAATTCTTGGAGAACGATAACAGATGGACTGGATGTCACTTGAAGAAAAATGGAGACGCAAATGGGAGGAAGAAAAATACTTTGAGGCTGATCCAAATAATAACAAAAAATTTTTTGTCACGGTGGCGTATCCTTATCCCAACTCCCCTCAGCACGTAGGGCATGGAAGGACATACACATTAGCAGATGTGCATGCCAGGTTCATGCGTATGTTAGGTTACAACGTGTTATTTCCAATGGGGTTCCATTATACTGGAACGCCAATTTTGGGCATGGCCAGAAGGGTTCAAGACAATGACACAAAACTACTGGAAACATTTCGCACTTTGTACAAAGTCCCAGATGACAAAATAAGAGAGTTTACAGAACCAGTGAAGATTGCAGATTATTTTCATCAAGAGATAAAGACAGGAATGATCGAGATGGGATACTCGATAGACTGGAGAAGAGAGTTTACTACAATAGATCCAGTATACAACAAGTTTATCGAATGGCAGTTTAGAAAACTAAAAGAAAAAAATCTCATAATTCAGGGCACTCATCCAGTAGGATGGTGTCCAAAGGATCAGAATCCAGTATCTCAGCATGACACACAAGGTGATGTAGAACCAAGTTTTACAGAATATACAATTATCAAATTCAGATATGACAAGTACATCATTCCCACTGCAACATTGCGACCTGAGACTATTTTTGGCGTAACAAACATCTGGATAAATCCAGAGTTTGTTTATGAAATAATACAGGTTGATAATGAGCAATGGATAGTAACTAGCGAATGTGCAAGAAAGTTAGAGTTTCATAATAAAACAATAACAAGACTAGGCAAGATATCAGGCAAGGAACTGGTTGGCAAGAAAGTCAGAGTTCCTGAAAGAGATGATCAGGTTTTAATGTTGCCGGCAAGTTTTGTCAAAAGCGAAAACGGTACTGGTATTGTAATGTCTGTTCCTGCACATGCACCTTTTGACTATCAGGCTCTTGAAGATCTCAAAAAAGAGATTACAGAATATCCCAGCATATCAGATATTCAAAATGTCAAGGCAATATCAATAATTGAGACAGAAGGTTATGGTCAAATTCCTGCGTTGGATGCCATAACCAAATTCCAAATTGAAAATCAAAATAGTGCAAAGTTAGAAGAGGCTACCAAGGAAATATACTCAAAGGAGTTTTACGGTGGCAGATTAAAACAGAACACTGGAAGGTTTGCAAACAAGACAGTCGTAGAGGCAAAGGATGAAGTAAAAAAATGGCTGTTGCAAGGAAAAAATGCAGATATCCTATACGAGCTAAACGAGATTCCCATAAGATGCAGATGTGGTGCAGAATGTGTAGTAAAGATTCTCAGTAACCAATGGTTTCTCAACTATTCAGATCCAGAATGGAAAACAAAAGTACATGCATGGATAAATGAAATGAAGATTCTTCCAGAAGAGATTAGAAACGAATTCAACAATGTTGTTGATTGGCTCAGAGAGAGAGCATGTGCAAGACAGCATGGATTGGGAACAAAATTGCCATGGGATAAAAACTGGATAATAGAAAGCCTTTCTGATTCTGTAATTTACATGGCATATTACACCATAGCAAAATATGTGAACAATAAGGAAATCACACCAGAAAATGTATCTGATACTTTTTTTGATTATATATTTTTGAACAAGGGGAGATCAGAGGATATATCATCTCAGTGTAAAATAGCACCTGATCTTTTGGAGAGGGTAAAAAAAGAGTTCCAGTATTTTTATCCAGTAAATGCAAGGCATTCTGGAAGAGATCTAGTACCAAACCATCTGACATTTTTCATCTTCAATCACATAGCAATATTTCCAAGGGAATACTGGCCTGAAGAGATTGTAGTCAATGGATCAGTCCTAATGGATGGAAAGAAAATGTCCAAGTCAGAGGGAAACATAATTCCATTAAGAGATGCCATAAGAAACCATGGTGCTGATTCAATCAGGCTTACAATTTTGATTTCTGCAGAGTTGCTACAGGATGCAGATTTCAACCAGGAGGCAGTAAAGGGAATAAAGAACAAATTGGAAAACATGTTAGAAGAGTGTTCAAGGTATAGATCCTCTTACAATGTAAAACTTGAGCAAGAGGACAAGTGGATAAAAAGCAAGACTGAGCAGTTAGTTCTTAAAACAACTTCTTCAATACAGAAAATGAGACTAAGAGAAGCATTGCACTTTATTCTCTATGATTTCGAGTCAGACCTTCAATGGTATGTCAAACGAGCGTTGGCAAAGAAACGTGATAATTTTACCGGAATCTTGCACGATGTATTTTCTACACGAATAGCAATGATGTCGCCTTTTGCCCCATATGCATCAGAAGAGATGTGGTCTAGACTTGGGAATACAGGTATTGTGTCAAAGTCTGCCTGGCCTACATATCATGAAGATATGATTGACTTTGGATCAATTCAATCTGAAAACCTGCTAAAAAATACAGTTGATGATATCAAGAACATAATCAAGGTCACAAAAATTACTCCAAATAAAATAACAATATACACATCAGCCCAATGGAAAGTAAAGGCGTACCAGAAAATTTTGTCCAGCGTGGTGGCAGGTGAGGTAAACATAGGTTTTCTGATAAAATCTCTTATTGCAGACAAGGAAACAGAAGAAATAAAAAAAGATCCTGATTTTGTGAAAAAAACAGTCAATGACATATTATCAGAATCACAAGAAGAAAGAGAATCAAAGAACAAAATCGGTCTTATTGATGAAAAGAAAATTCTCTCAGAACTTAATTCACTTGTACAAGCAGAATTTGGAATTACATCTCAAGTATTTTCAGAATCAGATCAGGACAAGTATGATCCAAAAAATAAATCAAGAACAGCAAGACCATACAAACCTGCCATCTTAATCGAATAGTAATTGCCACATGTTTTTATTAGGTGATTTTTCGTATAAGGTTGTTTGAAGATAGCTATAGTTGGCATAGGAGTTGCTGGAGCATATCTGCTTGCAAGATTGAAAAATCAACATGAGGTAGTAGGTTTTGAAAGGTCTACGCAAGAGAATCATGATTCCATATGTGCTTGGGGTACATCAAAGGCACCAATGGAGGAATTTGCAAAAAAAGCCGGACTTGATTTTGGTGACTATGTAATCCATGATGGAAAGCAAATGTATGTTGACATGGGTTTAGAAAGATTTCAAATTAAGCTCAAGGGACTTTGTACTTACAACAAGATTGGATTAATAAAAGACATGGCAAAGGGATGCAAGGTGCATCACGGTACTGTTCCAAAATTACAAGATCTGGAATCAGAATTTGACATAATTGTGGATTCCACAGGTTTTCATCGATCATATCTTCCAAGACTTGAAAAAGATTTTCATCTGCCAACATATCAATACAAGGTAGAATATGAAAATGGCGTACCTTTTGATGATTTTTATCTCAAACCATTTTCTTCAATTAGCGGCTATTTCTGGTATTTCCCATTAGGAGATAAAATTGCCCACATTGGTGCAGGAGATAAAAATAGAAATCACATTGTAGAAACCAATGCATTCTTGAACAAATATGGTGGAAAGATCCTAAAGACTGTTGGAAGACCAATACGTCTTGCCACCCCAGACCTTTGTGAGCCATTTTATCATGGAAAGGTAGTTGGGGTTGGAGAATCCATTGGAACAGTATATCCACTGCTTGGAGAGGGAATAATTCCAAGTATGACATGTGGAGACATTTTTGTGGATACATTGGGCAACAATGAGAGATACAGACAACTGGTTCTTGAAAAATTTGCAATCTATTCAAAGGTATTATCATTTGTAAGAAACAAAATGGAAAGCAAGTTTGGCATCATGAAAAATTTTGTGGACATGTTATCAATTTATAGATACATGAAGAAAAATGAAAAAAGATTTGGAATGGAAATTAAGATGACAGACATGATGAAAGTAGCAAGGGCCTAGAATTACATACTTACATAGCCAAAATTTTCTCTTGTTGTTCTGTTTGAGTTCATAGTATAGTCATAGATCATTTTTGAATACTCGAGCAAAATATCTTTCATCTCGTCGTGAGATTTTGCAAAATAAAATCCTGGACAGTCTCCTGTAAACTGAAACGTGGCATGGACCCGGGCTTTTCCTTTTTCATTTTCAAGCCACGATGAAAATGGATACAGATAGCACACTCCAGGTCTAGATGGATGAAGTCCACAATAACCTCTTTCGTCAAGAAATCTGCATCTGATATGAGTTCCGTCATCTATCTCTTTTTCATCGTCTTTACGTTTTAGATTAATCATAGTCATTACCACAGAGTTTCCCGCAGGCCCTTTTTCTTCCCATGTAGCTATGTTAGTCTCTTTCTTTACAAAATCCGATACTTTGTCATATTTTAGATTTTTACTTATCGTTATCAGATCACTGCTTGTAAGCGGTAATCGTCCCTGTCTATTACAACAATTATGGCAGTCAGGCCAGTAGCATTTCCACAGGACATAACCGTTTTCATCGGATAAATAAGGAATATGAAAAATCACGTCATTAACTTTTATCGGAAAATCTGAAACATTTGTTTTTTTGCCCAAAATAAAATCTTGAATTATTGGCTCAATTTTCCAATTTTTCGATAATAGTTCTAAGGCCTCTTCAATATTTGATTTCATCAACTAATAAATTGAGATCGGAACTTTTTGAACGTTATCAATGCTAGAAGAAAAGGGAAAGTATGCCTCTGCCACTCAAAATCGAAGATTTGTATGGGAGAAGGTCATGTGGCCATTAATCTTAGAATTGAATACAACTAATTTCACCAATCAGCAATACAAGAAGAAGCGTGATCAAGTATGCAAAGAACTTAACATACCATCTTCTCGAATTGCTGGAGGTTTTGTATCATTGTTGTTAAAGGGAATTTTGTACAAAGAAAATGATCTATATTCCATTCATTACAGATTGATTCCTTACATGAGACTTGGTGCAAATTGTGATTATGCCACTGCAGTTCGTGAAGCCAGTACAAAATAATATATTCTCAAGAAATACCAGTCGTCTCGGTAGCCCGATAGTCTAGTGGCCAAACAATTTTGGGTTAGGGATCTCAGGCTCTGGATCTTATGAGAGGACACCTGGGGACGGCAGTTCGAATCTGCCTCGGGCTATCTATTATTTTTAAAAAATAATTTCGTTACCTAGAAGCCATTGCAATTCGTTCTAGTTCATTCTTTTTCTTGACAGACGGAGCATTCATGTCGTTTGCTGAAGCAAGTATCAAGTGTTCTGCAAGATTTTCCTCAACGGCTTTGGGGTTGGAAAATGATGCATCTCTGACACCCTCTGCAATGAATCGTAATGCAAGATCAACTCTCCTTAGTGGTGCAACATCTACTGAAACATGATAAACAGTTCCACCATATACTATTCTAGTAGTATCTTCATTTGGTGCAGAATGTTCTACAGCTCTTATCAAAACTTCAACAGGATTCTTACCAGTTTTCAGATGGATTATATCAAATGCAGCCTTGACTGTATTTATCGCTCGAATTTTCTTTCCACCCATCCTACCTGTATTTTTTGCATATTTCTTTCCAAAGTGAGATAGTTTGTTAATGAGTCGCTCAGCTATGTTAACTTCAGCCTTGTTGAATCTTTTAAGAGCTGATCTGCCAAATGACAATGGCATTATCTCTTGTTTAAGAGATATTACATTTTTCAATCCTGGATCTTTGACATCAATATTTGAGATATCCCATTTTCTGAAAAGTAGAAGGTTTTGTGTTTCGGTCATTTTCTATCTCCTTGGTTTTTCCTTCTTTCCATAGACAAGTTCCTTAAGTGAAGTACCGTTTACTTTGAAAACCTTCCACCTTACACCAGGAATATCACCAAGTGCTCCTCCCATGGATGCGCCCATACCTTCTACATGTACTTCATCATGTTCATCAACAAAGTTGAGGGCACCGTCCCTAGGAAGGAAGGCTGTAACCGTTTTGCCATTCTTTATCAGTTGAACTCTAACACATTTTCTTACAGCAGAGTTTGGCTGCTTTGCTTCTATTCCAACTTTTTCTAAAACTATACCTCGAGCTTGCGGAGCACCTCCAAGAGGACTTGCTTTCTTATCAAGACCTAATTCTCTTCTCTTATAGGTACCAATAGACCATTTCTGTCGTTTTCTCTTATCTTTGAGAACTCTCCCTGCAAATAGACCTAAAGGTGATTTTGCCATACCATTACTCCATTATTTTCTCCGGACTTTGAATAAGAACACTGGAAATTTGAAAGTATCTCTTTGCTAATAGTCTTGCTTTTTCTGCATTACGACCTTCTCTACCCACTACAATTCCTTTCTTTTTTGCGTCAACTAGAATAATTGCTTGAAGTGAGCCGTCAAGTCTCTTATTTATTTTCACTTCAGAAACTAATTTTGGATTGAGCATATTTTTTAGAAATTCAGATGGTTCTTCTGAGTATTCTACAAGTTCAACATTTCTTTTTACTACATTTTGTAGATTCTTTATTGTAGAACCGCCTTTTCCAATGGCTAATCCCATTTTACCATGATTTACCACAAATATAACTCGGTCTTGTTTCTCGTCTTCAATACAGTCTCGTGCTGTAGCTCCTGTCACATTCTGAAAAAGTGACATTAGTTTTATTTGATCTGTTGATAGTTTTATTGTTTCCGTCATACCGTTTTTAAACTCGATCTCTTGGTGGGACATTTAAATCTTGATAGCAAATAGATGAGGAAAAGTACATTGGATTATTTCGTCTCTGTTTCAAGTTCTTTTGTTAGTGCTTTGAGATTAGTATCACTTAGAGTCTTAAGTGATAATGCAGAAATTCGAAATTGTGTGCCACACAATCTTCCGAGTTCTACCGAGGAACCATTGTAATGCAGTGTAGGAACCTTTGCATTTTTAGATACTTCTTGTATTTGTTCAAGTGTTTTTTCTGCGATAGAGTTTGATAATACGATAACTTTTGAATTTTTTATGGTGCTGATTGCTTCTTTTGTGCCAAAGGAATATTTCCCATCCTCAATTGCATCTTTTATTATTTTTTCTAATAGTTTAGCCATCTTGAACCACTCTCATGTATAGATCTACTGTTCCTGTACCGATTGGGATGTTTGCTCCTACTATAACATTTTCTGTTACACCTTTAAGTTCTTCAACTTCTCCTGCTAGTGCTGCTTCTGCAATTGTTGGAACGGTGATTTCAAATGCGGCTCTTGCAAGCACACTAGTCTTAGTTCCAGCAATTCCATGTCTTCCAATTTGTTGTAAATAACCTCTAGAACACATCAGGTCTGATACCAACATAATATATCGTACATCCACCTCGAGACCTTGATCTTCAAGAGTAGAACTCAATTCATTTATCAGTGAATTTCGTGCAGCTTCAATACCTAATGTACCTGCAATCTCAAAGATGTTATTAGTTCGAATATTTTTCTTATCAATGCCATCAATTTCCCATACTTTTGCTATGTTTGAACCGGACGTCTGTATAACCCACTCTTCTCCCTGTTGTACAATTGTAACTCTTTCTACATCTGTCACACCTTTTACAGTAGTGGATAGAATTTTGTTTCTCATTGCAAGAACCGTTTGAGTATCAGATTCTTCTGGTAGCGTAAGGGTAATTGAATTTCCACTTGGCTCGATCTCAAATTTCTTCTTGGAAGATTGTAATGCATCCACCACATCTTCAATGGTACATGCTCTTTCTCGCAGTTTGTCTTGGTTAAGATTGAGCTTAATCTTTGTAGAATAATCAGTTTCAGTACTAGAAATTAATGCACTAATCTTGGTGTGCAGAATTTCCCTTGCTACTTTGATTGCCTTCTCTTTTGATTTCTTGTAATTTTCTTCCAAGTAAATATCCATTGTGGGGGTTACAGGTTTCTTTCGTGCATCAACAAGTTCAATCAACCTAGGAAGTCCCAGTGTTACGTTTCTTTCTCTGATACCTGCAAAGTGGAATGTTCTAAGAGTCATCTGAGTACCAGGTTCACCAATTGATTGAGCTGTTACCACACCTACCGCCTGACCAGGTTCAACCTTAGCATTATCATAAAGTTCTAGTGCTTTTTTACAGACTTTATCAACACCTTCTTTACTAAGTTTTGATTCAAGTAGAGCCTCAAGCACAGTTTTTGACAAACGTAGATTGAATGTCTTTGTGTATTTTTTTGCTAGATCTGTTATCTCTTCTTTTGTAGCTTTCTTTCCAGAATCAATGATGCTCTCAGATTCTACCAACCTAGCAATTCTAAATGCCTCACCATGATCACTTTTTGCTACATCGATACCATCTTCTCCATAGAGAAATTGTATTATGTGACCGTGTGGATCTCTTACTGTTCCATCATATTCTAGTTTAAGATGCTCAAGTGCATTGATGAGTCTTCTCTGCATGTAACCACTTTGTTGTGTTCTAACTGCAGTATCAACAAGACCTTCTCTTCCACCCATAGCGTGGAAGAAGAATTCCAGAGTAGACAATCCCTCTCTATAGTTAGATTTGACAAACCCTTTACCATCTGGGTTGGCATCATTTTCTTTAAAGTGTGGTAATGCCCTATTACTATAACCTTTGAGAATTCTTCTACCTCTGATAGACTGTTGACCCAAGGCGCCAGCCATTTGACCAATATTTAGTGATGAACCTCTAGCACCAGTTGTTGCCATTATCCTACCCGCATTAGTTTCATCAAAAGATTTATCGGCCGAATTTCCTGCCTTGTCTCTGGCTTTTGAAAGTTCATTTACAATGTATGCTTCTAATGCTTCTTCAGCAGAAAGACCTCTGCTAAGCTGTAGAGTACCTTTCTTTGCTTGAGCAATGAAATCATAGACTCTGTCATATGATTCTTGGATGTTTTCAAGAATTCCATCTTTTGTCTTTGTTGCAAGTTCAAGATCAGCATAACCATAACTAAATCCATAACCTGTAATGAATTGCTTTAGCATAATTAGAATAGAGTTAAGGAAGTTCTTGGCCTCTTCATATCCATAATCTTTTGTGATTCTGTGTAGGACACTATCAGGTTCTTCTGCTCCAATAGATGCTTTATCAATCACACCACTAACTAGCTGTCCGTTTTTGATTACTACATCTTTTACTGGACCCTTTGTACCTTTAGACCATTTTGATGTTATGACATAATTGAAGTCTTTTGGTAAGAATAGTGAGAATAACTGTTTACCACTATAAAGTGATCCACCTTTTGCTTTTACTGCAGGTTCTGGGAATGTTCCACTATAACCACCCAACATTGCAAGGTTTGCAAATTCTTGAGGTGTTAATGTAGTATCATCTTTTGTAAGTAAATATGCGCCAGTAATGAAATCACGTAATGCACCAATTATAGGACCACCATATCTTGGAGAGATTAATTGGTCTTGTACACGCATTAAGAGTATAGCTTCTGCTCGTGCTTCTTCACTTTGAGGTACATGTAGATTCATCTCATCTCCGTCAAAATCAGCATTGTAAGGAGGACAGACGGATGGATGCAATCTAAAAGTCTTGCCAGGCAATACTCGGACATAATGACCCATAATGGACATTTGGTGTAATGATGGCTGTCTGTTGAACATCACTATATCGCCATCAGAAAGATGTCGTTCTACAAGATATCCTATTTCAATATTATTTGCAATGGTTTCTCGGTCTTCAACAAAGTCAAGTCTAATTTTCACCCCGTCTGGTCTTACAATATAATTAGCACCTGGAAATTTGCTTGGTCCGTTTATGACAAGTTTTTTCAGCCTTTCAATGTTCCATTCAGTAACAACCTCAGGAATTGTTAGTTTAGTTGCAACAGCCTCTGGAACTCCTACCTCAGAGATTTGCAAGTTTGGATCAGGCGAAATAACAGTTCTACTTGAAAAGTCAACCCTTTTTCCAGATAGTGAACCTCTGAATCTTCCTTCTTTTCCTTTTAGTCTCTGTGTAAGAGTTTTTAGAGGTCTTCCTGATCTATGGTGAGCTTGTGGGATGCCGGACACTTCATTATCAAAGTAAGTTGTAACATGATATTGCAAGAGATCAACCAAGTCTTGTACGATAAGTGGAGGAGTTCCAGCTTCTTTACTTTCTTTTAGTCTCTGATTCACTCTTATGATATCTACTAGTTTGTGAGTTAGATCATCCTCAGATCTGATTCCGGTTTCTAGAATAATGGACGGTCTTACTGTGACTGGTGGAACCGGTAGAACTTGTAAGATAAACCATTCCGGTCTTGCTGTTGTAGGATCATATCCTAGCAATTTCAGATCTTCATCAATCATATGCGAGAATCTCTCTCGAATTGTAATTGGAAGTAATCTGTTCTCACCAAGCTCAGTTCTTTCTATGAAAATTGTTGGTTTTGTGAATATCAATTCATATTGTGACTTGCCACAATGAGGACAAGTTTTTTCTTTCTTGGCTCTTTCAATTATTTCAGTAGGAATATGTTTAATTGAAATTACGGTATATGCCGCTTCCTTTTTCATGATTTGGTGATATTCTTCTAGCTCTTCTTGTGGAATTTTTAATCTAGCACAGGATCTACATGTAGTCAGCAAAAGTTTGTAGATGTTATCTATGAATGCGATGTGTAAAACGGGTTCTGCAAGTTCAATGTGTCCAAAGTGTCCCGGACATCTTGCTGCAGTATTTCCACATGTAAGACATTTCTGACCTGGTTCAAGCGTACCAAGTCTTCCATCCATCAATCCACCTTGAACAGACATTCCATCTTCGTCATAAGTTTCTGGTGCAGTGATTTCAGCAACAGAGTATTTTCTAATCTCTGTGGGAGACCATACAGAGAACTTTATTCCATCAATTACTTTTATTGTTTCAAGCGCCATTATACTCTCTCCTTTATCAAAAGTCTAGGTGCGACATCAAGACTCATCATCTCCTGTAGAAGTAGTTTAAACGCATATGCAACAGAAATGGAAGTAACTTTTGCTTTATCACCACATACTCTGCATACAAATCTTCTTTGTTTGATATCATAATAGGAAACCAATCCACATCGTTCACAAATGTAGATATCAGCCTTGTCAGATTCATCTAACAATCTATCTTTTAGCATCATTGACGCTCCATATGCAATAAGACAGTCTCTTTCCATTTCACCAAATCGCAAACCTCCACCTCTTGCACGTCCTTCTGTAGGTTGTTTTGTCAACATTTGGACTTGGCCTCTTGCTCTTGCATGAATCTTGTCTGCAACCATGTGATGAAGTTTTTGATAATATACAACTCCAATGAATACGTCTACTGCAAATGGTTTTCCTGTTCTTCCATCATACATTACTTCTTTCCCAGAATACTTGAATCCGTTTTGCTCTAAAACGCCTTTTACATCTTCAAGTTTCTCTCCGACAAAAGCAGAGCCATCCATTTTACTTCCACGCAGTGCAGCAGCTTTTCCTGTTACAGACTCCAAAAACATTCCAACTGTCATTCTGGACGGGAAGGCATGTGGATTAATCAAAACGTCTGGAACAACTCCATCTGCAGTGTAGGGAAGATCTTCTTGGTTTACAAGTAAGCCTACAACACCCTTCTGACCATGTCTTGACGCAAATTTGTCTCCAATTTCTGGAATCCTAAGATCTCTAACTCTGATCTTGTACATTCTGCCTCCATCGTGTGATTGAGTCATAACAACTGTATCAACAACTCCATTTTCAGAGGGTCTGACTCCTATCGATGTATCTCTTCGGTATGGTCCTTTTACTTCAAATTCTCTATATTCTTCCATGAATCTTGGCGGACTTGTTTTTCCAATCAGTATATCCCCACCCTGTGCTGTTGACTCAGTTGCAATCACTCCATCTTCTTCTAATAATCTGTATGCCTTGTCACCTCTAAATCCACGAATATTTCCTTCGGCAGTTGGAATCTCAAAGTTATCCCTCATACCTCCAGGATATTGTTTTGCTTCAGCTTCATAAATTCGGTAGAAGAACGTTCTTCCAAGACCCCTATCAATGGATGACTTGCTCAAGACGATAGCATCTTCAATATTATATCCATCAAATGGTAATACCGCAACAACACAATTTTGACCAGCAGGTCTGTCCTCCAATCCTAAAAGACCCATTGCTTTTGTATTAACAATTGGAGTTTGTGGGTACAACATCAAATGTTGTCTCACATATGTACTTGCATTCATGAGTGGAGTTGAAAAACCAAGACTTTGTTTTGCCATTGCAGATTCATATGTATTTCTTGGAGACTGGTTATGTTCCGGATATGGAATTATAGATGCGCCTGCTCCCAAAATTGCAGACGGAAATACTTCCATGTGAGTATGTTTCTTTATGTCAGTTTCATCAATTGCAATGTAAGAGTTTTCTTCTTCATTAGCATCTACTAACTCAATTATTCCCATGTGCAAAAGATCTGTCCACGAAAGGAATTTTTTGCTCACCTTATCGATTAATTCTTGTGTTAAGAGAATTTTATTATCTTTGATTACAATGAGAGGACGCAAAACTCTTCCAGCATTACAATTAACATAAAGTCGTTTAGTAGAACCTTCAAAGCTAGATTGGTACAGGAAGATTCCTACGTGTGGATGAATCTTGAAGTTTCTCCTTAGATCTCGTAGAGAGTCAACGAGTCGTTGACCATCCTTAAAGTATCCAATTAATCTACCATCAACAAAAACTCTAGTACCTTCTTTTTTCAATTCATCTTTTGCGTCAGATACATAAGTTACACCCAAGTCATAGAGTTTCTCAATTATATCTTCAGATGGAACATTAACAGAAATTATTGCAGACAAAGCAAGATTCTTTACCAATCCACAATTCGAGCCCTCTGGAGTTTCACTTGGACATATCCTACCAAAGTGTGTAGCATGAAGATCTCTTGCTTCAAAGTTAGGCTGGCTTCTGCTCAGAGGTGATTGAATTCTTCTAAGGTGACTAATAGTTGAAAGATAATTGGTCCTATCAAGAAGTTGTGTTACACCAACTCTGCCTCTTCCCCAATTTCCAGTTGCAATGGCATTATTCATTTTGTCAGTAACGATTCCAGGTCTAACAGCAGCTGCTACTGCATTTATGCCTCTTTTTTGACCTGATCTTTCCAGTTGATATTTCATATCTCTGACTAGATTTCTAAATGCGGTTCTGAAAAGATCAGCAAGCATTTGACCTGCGAACTTTATGACTTTATTTCCATAATGATCTTTATCATCCGTAGCAATCCAGCCCAATTTTAGTTCGATCAGTTTGCATGTGGCTTCCCCTAGAAATAGTGCTTTTTCTTTTCTATTATCAGGATGCTTACCAAGATGTGGTAAAAGACCCCAATCAAGTAATGTTTCAGCTCTCTTAATCTGGAATTCTTCTAGCATACCAGGTGCGATTCTTTTACTAATGTAGACTATGGCATCTTTTGCAGTTGGCACATCACCTGACTTTTCAAATGAGCCTTCAAGTTCATCTTGAATATCATCCACTAATGATACAGAGGCGGCTATTTCTCTGTCAGATTCAAGACCTAATGCTCGCATTAAAGTAACTACTGGGATATCAACAGGAGAACCTGGAATCTTGGCAACAATAAGACCGTCATTTTTCATTATTAATTCCAATTTTGCCCTGTAGCCTACAATAGAAGAATAGACCTTTGCTTTGAAAACAGTATTACCACCAACAGTTTCTCTATCTACAATAATTTTATTGTAAGAAAGATCTTCCAATCCTACTATAACTCGTTCAGAACCATTTATGATAAAGTAACCACCTGGGTCACTTGGATCTTCACCATGTTCTACTAATTTTTGTTCAGAAAGATTATGCAATATACAGGCATTAGATCGAACCATGACAGGCATGTCTCCGATATGAATATACCTTGATTCTAGGATTTTTCCATCTTCTACAACACTTGCTTCAAGCATTATAGGAGATGCATATGTGACATTTCTTAGTCGTGCTTCCATTGGTGCAATATGAGTAATAGAACCATCCAATTCCATCATACGTGGCTGTTGGAGTTTTACTTTTCCAAGTTGAATCTTGTATGGATATTCAGCGCTTTCAATTTCAATTTGTCCAACTTCATCTATAATACTTTGAAGTCCCCTTTCAAGAAATTCATCATATGAATTAAGATGTTGTCTTGCAATTCCTTCCCTCTTTAGAATATCTTGAATTATAGGCCAGCGTTTGTTTGAAATGTTTGCCATTATTCTTCCACCACGTACCTATAGTACAAACTCTCGCCAGCAGTTGGACTTTTTCGTGTAATTTTTATCATATCGCCTGGCTTTACCCCCAAACCTCTGATAGCTGGATCACTCACATAGATTAGCGGCATTTCGGTAGGCTTGGTATGATATTTTTCAAGAACCTTCACCGCTTCGTCTTTATTTATTATTTCATGTTTTGGAACATAGATATGATCTGGAATGAGTATCTTCTCTTTTTTACTAATCATCTTTTAAAATCTCCTTTGAACATTAGCTGTAAACGCATGACTAATCCACAAACTAAGATGCATCCACCGAGAGGTTAATATATATCTAATTGGAAGCGTGTCAAAATTAGCATCTTTTGTCAATAATTTTTTCCGCAACTTTAAATAGCAAAAAAAATCACTTCCAACCAGGATGAGTACTCGCTTTAAAGGATTTGCGTTACTTGCAATTCTGCTTTGTGCTATAGGAGTAATGCCCGTTTTTGCTTCTCCATATGCTCTACAGAATCCAACAGGTTCAAATTCTACAAATGCTACATCTGGAAATACAGGTACGCTCATCGGTTCTACATCCACAGGTCAAATCACCGTAACAACCGATAAAACTTCATACAATGATGGAGACAAGGTTGCAATATCAGGAAGTACACAAGACTATATTTCTGATACACCAATTACGGTCATTATCACCAACCCAATAGGAAACATTGTCAAAATTGACCAAGTGAATTTAGGATCTGATAGAACCTTTTCAACATCTATAATGGCTACAGGCACTCTCTGGCAGGCAGCAGGTACATACACAGTAAAGGTACAATTTGGTAGCCCAGATAGATCAGCTGAGACAACCTTCCAATTCGCCGGCTCTACTAGCAGTTCATCAGCAGGAAACACCATACCTGTAGATGGTACAAGCCTTTCTGTAAAATACAGCATAACCAATGGCAAAGTCCTTGGCATAAAGGCTGACATGCAATCAAAATCACTGATTGTATCAATACAGACTACTGGAGATGGAGTATTAACAGTAACACTCCCAAGAGCACTGATTAATGCAACACTACCAACAGGTCAAGATGACAAGTACTATGTACTAGTAGACGGTCAGGAAGCTGATTTCCAAGAGACTAGCACTACAACAACCGATAGAACTCTATCAATTCCATTTACTGATGGAACTCAAGAAATAGAGATAATTGGTACACAGATAGTTCCAGAGTTTGGCCCAATCGCAGCTCTAGTACTTGCTATTGCAATAATATCAATAATTGCAGTATCAGCAAAGACTGGACTAAGATTTATGCCAAAATACTAGGACGCTCTACTTTTTCATTTTTTTAAATATACATAAATATCCATTATGCTTAATCGCCAATAAGATGAGTACTCATAAAGAATATGCGTTGATCGCAATTCTTGCTACGGCAGCTGTAGTAGGTGTTGTACCTGCTTTTGCAGCAACCAACCCATATCTAGCATGCCCCGACTGTAACGACACCAGCAACATTCAACAAATACCACCATTAGCAATAACGGTGACAACTGACAAACCAGTTTACGATCACAATTCACAAATTATGGTCACTGGACATGTTGCAAATCCATACCCAGGACAAGATGTAACCGTAGAGGTAACAAGCCCATCAGGCAATGTAGTATCAGCGGCTCAATTACCCTTAGACAACAGTGGAAATTTTGTTACAAAAATAAACACTGCTGGCAGTCTCTGGTTTGAGAATGGACAATATGCAATTACAGTACAACAAGGAGACCAGCAAGCAAGAGTTAATTCAGCTGTATTCCAACTCACAGGCGAACCACAAGGTGGATCAGCAATTCCAGAGTTTGGCCCAATCGCAGCTCTAGTACTTGCTATTGCAATAATATCAATAATTGCAGTATCAGCAAAGACTGGACTAAGATTTATGCCAAAATACTAGAACTCTCTACTTTTTCATTTTTTATGATTTTGACTTAGTGAAAACATTAGATCTCATACATCTTTTGCCGCAATAAAATATACAATCAAAAAGTGTGAAAACACAATGTGGTGTCACATGTATTTTGGATCAAAGTTTCATCAATTTCAATATTAAAAATAAACGTGGTATGCATCAAGTCTTATGAGATCTTAATAGCATAGAACCCTTAACCGTAATCACTTGTGAAATAACATTTGCCCATTAAATTTCAATTGTCTTTTAAATATACATAAATAGTCTTACTTCATAATCGCCAATAAGATGAGTACTCATAAAGAATATGCGTTGATCGCAATTCTTGCTACGGCAGCTGTAGTAGGCATCATGCCGGCATTTGCTTTATCACCGGCAGATACAACAACGAATTTAAGCCAAATCAGCCCCAGTACTGGATCTCAACAAATTCTGCCAATTGCAGTGTCTACAGACAAAAGTGCATACGACAGACAGTCAATAGTAATTGTTACAGGACATGTCCAAAATTCCATAGGCGGACAAGCTGTCACCATGAAAGTTTCAGACCCCAATGGAAATGTTGTAGAAGTAGATCAGATAACATTGAACAGCAACGGTGATTTTCAAGATAAAATCAACACCTCAAGCCCACTATGGTCTGCAGGTGGAACTTATACCATTTATGTTCAAGCTGGCGCACAACAAGGACTACTTTCAACAACAACACAGTTCACACTACCTGGCGGCGGACAGTCAAGTTGTGCACCGCAACAACTTGCAGCTACAACTGGTAGTGAAATGTACTGTATCGACTACACCATCAATGGTGGAACGGTTTCTGGAGCAACATTGGATACTGCATCAAAAGCCCTTGTTGTAAACATACAAGCAAACAACGATGGTCAGATCACTCTTAACATTCCAAGATCAGTGCTTGATGCAAAAAGTGGTACAGGTGACAGTGTCTTTGCAGTCTTGGTAGATGGTGAACAGATACAACAATTCACAGAATCACCTTCCGCAGACACAAGAACAATCACAGTTCCATTCCAAATGGCATCTGAAAAAATTGAGATAATCGGTACACAGATAGTTCCAGAGTTTGGCCCAATCGCAGCTCTAGTATTTGCTATTGCAATAATATCAATAATTGCAGTATCAGCAAAGACTGGACTAAGATTTATGCCAAAATACTAGGACGCTCTACTTTTTCATTTTTTATTACTGACATAGTAAAGGAAATATACAACTGAAAGACAACTTCGATATGCAATATACGCCTATTTTCATGGTATTAATTTTATCCCTGTCAGCGTTATCAATTCCCGTCTTCGCACAAACAACATCATCAGCATCACCACCTGCGCCGGCATCGATTACAACCAGTATCGACAAATCGTCATATACTCTGGGGGATACGATTGTTATTTCAGGTCAAGTACAGGCAGTGGTTGTGGGAACTCCACTGGTCATACAGATCTTTGATCCAAATAATAGTCTGGTTCAAATAGCACAGATTGACGTATCGCAAGATGGCAAGTACACAGATACCATCAAGGCCGTGGGACCATACTGGACATCAAACGGTGTCTATACTGTCAAGGTGCAATACGGTCCTCCAAATGTAACTGCTCAAACTACTTTTGCTTTTCAAAGTACGCCTACAATCATAAGTAATGTATTTCAACTTAAAGACCCCAATAGTCAACAGACTTTCAATGTCAATTACACCATAAATGGTGGAACCATAAATACAATGACTATAGATGCCCAGAGTTTGTCAGTTATTGTTTCAGTAAATTCCACAAGTGACGGAACAGTCACACTACAATTACCAAGAAGTTTGATCGATGCAAAGACAAGTTCAGGCCAAGATGACACATTCATCATCTTAATAGATGGAGCAGAAGTCAAACCACAAAGTGAATCTGCAAATAATGATTTTAGAAATATAACTGTTCAATTCTTGCAAGGAGATCAAGATATAGAAATAATCGGTACACAGATAGTTCCAGAGTTTGGTCCAATCGCAGCTCTAGTACTTGCTATTGCAATAATATCAATAATTGCAGTATCAGCAAAGACTGGACTAAGATTTATGCCAAAATACTAGAACTACAAGTCAAATTTTCTTTTATCAATACATAAATACTCAAGATCCTTGAGTATTGGCTAGCAGGTATGAAAAGATCAAGTATCTTTTATTTAGCATTGTTAGCAATTACAACAAGCATTGCAGTAATTGCATTACCAGTTTATGCACAGACCAGTGGAAATGTAACAGTGGGAGGAGGACCGCCTAATCCAAATGCAAATGTAACTACTGCTTATGAACTCTTACAACAGGAAGCTAATCAAACTGGAGTAAGTAAATCCACAATTGTGCCTTTGTCCATCAATACAGATTTGCCTACATACAGTCAAGGTGACACGGTAATCATGACAGGACATATCAGAGATCCCATAAATGCAACTGCTGTAACAATCAAAGTCATCAGTCCATTGAAGAACTTGGTTTTCATTGGTCAGCTGTCACCTGATGCAGATGGAAGTTTTACCAAGACATTTGCAGCTACCGGACAATATTGGAAAGATGCTGGAAATTACACAATAATAGCTCAATACGGATTATACTTGAATTCAACTGCAAGTTTTCACTATAACGGTGGAGATGGAAGCGCCACAATTACCAAAGCTCTCAATGGAACATACCCATTACAGTCAGGAAATCAGATCTACAATATACCATACATCATAAAGGGTGGTACTGTTAGCAGCATGAGTATTTTTGCACAACAATATACTCTTGAAATTGCATTAAACACTAACGCAAATGGTTCTATTACAGTCACCCTACCTAGAAGCATGATAGATGCCAAGATACCGCCGCCTCCAAATCCTGACGCAAACTTGACTGGAGCAAAGATAAACACAGCAGGATTAGAAGATGCCACATTCATAGTTACAGACGGTGGAAAGCAGGTCACACAGTTCAGTGAAACAAAGAATCAAAATGTAAGAACACTTAGTATCCCATTCAGCAAGGGCGATTCCAAGATTGACATAGTTGGCACCATAATAGTTCCAGAGTTTGGCCCAATCGCAGCTCTAGTATTTGCTATTGCAATAATATCAATAATTGCAGTATCAGCAAAGACTGGACTAAGATTTATGCCAAAATACTAGGACTGGCTCATTTCCACATTTGCAAATATTTTCAAGACCTAGAGAGATCTAGTAATTACAATCAAATCATGTAAATCACAACAACCGATTTGTTAAAACATAACAAATCTAGCCTCAAAAAATCAATGACAGCATCAACAATAATTGAAGAAGTAAAAAAACATACAATCAATGTTGTTTATGCAGATCATAGATTTATTATACAAGACCAAAGAAAGACAAACTATGGATTTTGAATTTGAAGAGTTTGATTCTACTGAAGACATATTTATTGCCATGTCTACAATGGCCCCACCGATGAAGAACATTTTACCGATAAACTCATACAAAGGATATATTTTTTCAATAATTCCCCTAACCCCTGCTTCGGGAAATTCATATTTGATGATATATGTAAAAGGAAAACTTGATGGAAAATTATTAGAGTTTGACATGAACCTAAAAAAATTCAAGAATGTAGAAAGTGCAGAAAGATCAGACAAGATCTATTTTGTCGTTTTGACTCCAAAATCAAACACTATTGCAGATGCAGCAATTAGAATACTAGAGAAAAAATCTACCTAGTATAGGAAGGAGCATTTACGGATCTGCTTCTTGCATATTTTTCCATTATATCTTCCGGAAGCTTGCCGTTGAACAAGTCTTTAGACAAACCTCTAAGATATCGCATTATTGCCCAAGTTCCAGCTTTTATCATGCCATACATGACAAGTTTCATTGGAGGACCAAATGTCTTGTTTCTAATAATTATAGGAATGATATCATTAATAACTCTCAGATTGTGTTCCCAAGATTTCCAAAATAGTGTAAATTGAGCCTCATTGAGATTGCCAAAGTGCATCGAATTCTTCTCATTAAAGTCTTGATACAATAGCGGAGCAACAAGACCTCGCATTCTCGTTTTCTTGAAATCCTCAATCAAATCTATAGTATACTGGGTTTCATCAGGAGTCTCATCTGGCCAACCAATTATGATAGTAGCTGCTGGGAACCAATGATTCTCATTTAATATTCTTGCACCTTCTCTTACAACCCAACCCCATTCATCTGTAGAGAACGGTTTTGTTTTTACGCCAAGGTGTTTCTTAACCATTCTTGGTGCTACCGTCTCAATTCCAAGATTGGTGGCAAGCCACTTTTCATCGCTCATGCCATTTACTTCGGACATATCATGTAAAAGTTTAGGATCAGCGCATACAGCTGAGAATGTCATGTGAGTTGTTCCAACAAACCTTGCACCTAGAGACTTTAGTCCTTTCCACAATTCAATTATCGCATCATAATTTGGTTGAAAGTTTCTATTATCACATCCATAGAGAAGCATTTCATCAGAATGTAACCAGATAGAGTCAAAACCATAATTCAGATTCATTTTTGCTTCTTGTTGTAATCGTTCTAGCGGCAAGTCTTTTTTCGATCTTTTGTTAACATCACAAAAGTCACACCCTCTTCCACACCCTCGCATTGCTTCAATTAGAGAATTAACAGTAGGTCCCTGAATCATCGGAATGTTTTGAATATTCTTAACAAAACAGTGCATCAGTTCAGGAGCATCACCTTTTTCAAGATCATGGAAAAGATCCAAAGCTAACTCATCTGCTTCCCCTACAACAACAGTATCAATTCCATGGATTTTCATTCTATCAGTTTTTGCAAGCTCCCATGCTCCGTTCCCACCAACGACAACATGAAAATTATACTTCTTTTTTAGCTGAATTATTTTGGCACACATTCTCTTGAATTTCATTGCAACATAAGAGAGCTTTTCAGGTGACATGGTAGTAGTCACTGGGGCCATACCAAGTGGATCCATTACATTTATTCCAACTACTTTAGTGTCAGGACCAATGCATTTTTCGAGATAATCAGGATTTGCAATAAACACATCTTCTCTTTTGTAACCTTGTAACAGTGCAGACTCTACTCTGCGCAATCCAACTTGAGCAACCTTGGCTTCACCAGTTATTTGATCAGTTTCAACTGGAGGACAAAATACTTTATCAAAGACCCATTCAGGAACTACCTCATAAGGGCCACATGCTATGAAACCATACAGAAAATTACCCCTATAGTTAGTCATAAGGCTACGATCTGCAGTTAGAACTATTCTCCTTCCTGCCATTCCTTTCTTCGAGTTCTTTCTACTATGATATAAATCGTTTACCTTGCTATATCATTTTGAAAATTTTTACTTTTGACATATAAACAGGCATTACATATTACAGACAATGAGCGGAATAGAACCACGACATGTCGAAGCGCATCAAAAAGAAAGTAGCTCGATAAGAGATTTCGTATTTGGGTTTGGAGACGGTATAAACACATCATTAGGGTTGGTAGCTGGGGTTGGGGGAGCAGAAGTATCTTCCAACATTATCATACTAGCAGCTATTGTTGCCATGTTTACAGGTGCAAAAGCAATGGCAGTTCAAAATTATCTTGCTGTAAAATCACAAAGACAGATTTTAGATTCTGAAATTGAACGTGAAAAATGGGAAATGAATAATGTGCCAGAGGCAGAGAGGAGAGAAATAGAAGACATATACAAAACAAAAGGATTCACAGGTCAAGATTTGGACAGGATTGTAAACAAAATAACATCAGACAAGAAAGTTTGGTTAGACACAATGCTTACAGAAGAACTCAAATTAAATTTAGAGATAGTAGGAAGTCCCCTAAAAAGTGCATTTCGTATGTTTGGTGCTTTTCTCGTAGGCGGAATCTTACCAATCATTCCATATTTCTTTCTGAGTGGACATGTTCCACTTTTTGTAGCAATTGGTGTTAGTCTTTCTGCATCTTTTGTAATCGGAGCAACAAAGTCAAAGATTGCAAACATAAGCATGTTGCGAGGAGGATTAGAAATGGCAGGACTTGGAACAGGCATTGCCCTCATAGGATATGGAATAGGATCAGAATTGGGAAGCCTTGGAATTATTAAGGCCTAGTTTTCTTTCGTACGCTTCTATTTGCAACATTAGCTGCAAATGCTCCTGCACCTATTCCGTTATCAATATTAACAACAGATAGCCCAAGAGTGCAGCTTTGTAACATAGATGCCAATGCTGCAATTCCCTTTTCTCCATAACCGTATCCAACTGAGGAGGGAACTCCAATCACAGGTATGTCAACCAAGGATGAGACTACTGATGCAAGTGCACCTTCCATCCCAGCAACCACTATAATTACATCCACCTCCTCACATATCACTTTCTTGATTACAGGAAAAAGACGATGAATTCCTGCTATACCTATATCATAACTACAAATACATTGACATCCCATAGACTCACACGTCAGTCTGGCTTCCTCTGCTACTCCAATATCAGAAGTTCCCGCTGTCAGTATACCCACTTTTCCTCCAGTAAAATGTAGTTTTGGAGAGAAGAGTATGGTCGTAGTATTTTTGCCCGTATGTATTTTCAATTTATTCTTCCTAGAAAATGCCAATATTTTCTTGTAGTGATCTTTGCTTATTCTAGAAACAAGAACAGAATCTGCTTTAGATGTGGTTGTGAGAATTATTTTCTTAATATCTACAAGTTCTTTTTTTTCTGCAAATATTACTTCAGGTATTCCACGTCTCAGCTTTCTACTTATATCGATCTTGGCAAAATCTTCAATTTTTTCAACAGAGTAAAGAGAAAGCAGTTTCTTGGCCTGAGAGACATTTATCTTTCCAAGATCAAGTGAATGTAATATTTCGGTAAGATCCAATACCATTTGATAACTAGTGTGTAGTTAAAAATTTAATCAGTTTCAAAGATTTGAGATGGCATTTTTGACACTTTCTACACCCTTTTTGAACCACTCTTTTTCATTTGAATCTAGGTCTAATTCTACTATTTTTTCAACGCCATTTCTGCCAATAACTGCAGGTACACCAATAGACACATCAGAATGACCGTATTCTCCCTCCAGATATGTCGCTACGGGAATAACTTGTTTTGTGTTGTTTAATACCGCTTCTATAATGACAGATATTGCGTTACCCGGGGCATGGACTGTAGCACCCTTGAGTTCTATTACTTTTGCTGCAACCTGTCTTGTTCCTTGTACAATTTCATCAATTTTCTCTTTTGATAGTACTGAAGACAATGGGATTCCAGAGACTGTGGAGAATCTTGGAAGCGGCAACATGTTTTCACCATGTTCCCCAATCACAAGACCACGTATAGAGTTCCTAGAGTAACCAGTAGATTCATGAATAAATTGTGTAAAACGTGACAAGTCAAGCATGCCCCCCATTCCAAACACTCTGTTTTTTTGAAATCCTGAAACTTTGTACGTGAGATATACCATAGGATCTAATGGATTAGTCACTGGAATTATCATTGCATCTTTAGCATGTTTCTGAATATTTTCTACAACACCCTTTACTATTGATGCATTTATTTTCAAGAGATCCATTCTTGTCATCCCAGGTTTTCTGCCAGAACCTGCAACAACAACTACAATATCAGATCCTTTCATTTCAGAATAATCATTTGATCCCCTGACGTTGACGTCAATCCCTTTTTCTGCCAACATATGGTTTATGTCCATAGCCTCTCCTTGTGGGAGGCCCTGAACAACATCTAATAATAATATCTCATCTGTGACTTTTCGAAGAGCTGTGAATAGTGCTGCCGCTCCGCCAACTTTTCCTGAACCGATAATTGTAATCATAAAAGGCCCTCACTTTAATCTCTAATTAAACTTGACTGTTTCTTACCAGTCCACATTACAGTTATCCAGTAACCAAAATTATGAATCAAATTACAATTTATATGCATTTCAGTATGTTTAGAAAATACCATGGTACTAGTAATTGATGCACAGGTAGCTGGGATTTCAGGCGACATGTTACTTTCTTCACTAGTAGACATGGGTGCAAAAAAGTCCAAAGTTATAGATGGAGTATACTCAGTTGAAGAATATCTCAAAGGTTCTAAAATTGTAAAAATAGATTTTGAAAAAACTGTCAAACATGGAACAGAATCTACACATCTTGTATTAGAGACAGATGAAAAGCATCATGAAAGAAAAGGAATCGAGATTCAAGAATGTATTTTATTCACATCAGACAAGATAGGACTATCTGAAAAAGCCAAAGTTTTTGCAAAAGAAAGCATTAGATCATTACTTTATGCCGAGTCAAACATACACGGAGAGCCACTTGAGTCGGTACACTTTCACGAAGCATCAAGTATTGACACCGCCATAGACATCATAGGTTCTGCCATTGCATTAGATGATTTGAGATTGTTTTCAAACGAGATTATTTCAACACCCGTAGCAGTAGGTGGTGGAACCCTAACATTTTCTCACGGGATTGCATCCAACCCTGCAAGCGCAATACTAGAAATATTTCGTGGTTCTGACATAGCAATTCGGGGAGGACAAATAAGAGAAGAACTTACGACCCCCACTGGTGCAAGTCTGCTTGTAAATTTAGCAGATAGATGTTCGGAGTTTTATCCAACAATGAAGATAAAATCAATAGGATATGGTGCTGGGAGTAAGAACTTTGATGGATTTCCCAATGTTTTGAAAATCGTCCAAGGAGAATCAACAGAAGAGTTTCAATTAGACACCATACAAATTCTTGAAACAAACCTAGATGATGTATCCGGTGAGACAATAGGACACATGATTGACAAGTTGATTGCAAATGGTGCAAAGGATGTTACCGTAACAGGTGGTATAACAAAGAAAGGAAGGCCAACAAATCTAGTTTCTGTGATATGTGATCCACTTGTTACAAATACCTTGATTAGTACACTAATTTCAGAGACCGGCACTTTAGGTGTACGAATAAGATCATCTAGTCGCTATGTGGTTCCAAGAATAGTTGTTTCAGTACCCATCGTGATACAAGGAAATAACTTTATCGTAAAATGTAAAATTGTAAAACACAATGAAACTATAAAACATTTCAAGGTGGAATCAGACGACGTCAAGACAATTTCAGATTCCCTATCATTACCATTCAAAGAAACATCAGAACTGATATCAGGTGAAGTCAAACTGAGGCTAAACATAAAATGAAACAGATAGAAGATCTGGTGACTTGGTTTCATGGAAAAGAGAAAGCTTTAGTGGCTCTTTCAGGAGGAGTTGATAGCGCCCTAGTAGCATATGCCGCCCAAATAGCACTAGGCAAACAAGCTGTTGCTGTTACTGCAGATTACAAGACACTCTCTCGAGAGGAACTTGATTCTGCAAAAAAAGTTTGCCAAGAAATAGGAATCAGACACATAATTATAGAATATAGTGAGTTAGATAATCCAGATTTTGTAAAAAACGACAAAAATAGGTGTTTTCATTGTAGAACAGAATTGGCAGAGCATCTTGTTGCTCTATCAAAAAGAGAAAAGATCAACTTAATTGTGGACGGTACAAATCTAGATGATTTAGCGGAATATAGACCCGGAATAATAGCGCTCAAAAAAAATGGTGTCCAAAGTCCCCTTGTAGAAAGCGGGTTCACAAAATCTAATGTCAGAGATGTTGCAAAAGAGATTGGCCTTTCCATTCATGACAAACCATCCAACTCTTGTCTAGCATCACGCATCCCATGGGGCAACACCGTCACAGCTGAAAAGCTTGAAAGAATAGAGAAGAGTGAAATTATGATAAAGCATCTTTTTGGAGTAAGGCAGGTAAGAGTTCGGGATTTTGGAAATATGGCAAGCATAGAGGTAGATAAAAATGAGATAGTCTTTCTAGATGACGAGAAAAAAATGGCAATACTTGAAAAATACATGAATGATATGGGATTTGGCAATATCTTAGTCGATCCCAAGGGCTATAGACCAGGCAAACTCAATGTGATAACAGATTGATCTATCTAGATAACGCCGCATCTACACCCGTTCATGAAAAAGTCATAGAAGAAATGGTTCCTTACTTTAGGGAACAATATGGAAATCCTTCTTCCATACACAGACATGGAAGATTTGCAAACACGGCTATTCAAAATGCAAGAAAACGAATTGCTTCACTTATCAATGCACATAACAATGAAATACTTTTAACTTCTGGAGGAACCGAGTCAAACAATACAGCAATTTACGGTATAGCATCACAAAGCAAGGGAAAACACATCATAACATCATCCATTGAGCATGATGCCATACTAGAACCGTGTAAGCATCTTGAGAAAGAAGGGTATACAATATCTTTTCTTCCAGTAGACAAACATGGTTTTGTAGATCCTGAGGATCTCAAAAAAGAAATTTCAAGTGATACATGTCTAATTACAATAATGTATGCAAATAATGAAGTTGGAACAATACAACCCATAAAGAAAATGGTCCAGATTGCAAGAGAAAAGAACATCATTTTTCATACAGATGCAGTTCAGGCGGTAGGAAAAATTCCTATAGATGTCAAAGACCTCGGGGTAGATTTGCTTTCAATATCATCTCACAAGATAAATGGTCCAAAAGGCGTTGGAGCATTATACATCAGAAATGGCGTAAAGATGGCCCCTTTGATATTAGGCGGCGGTCAAGAAAATGGGCTTCGATCTGGCACAGAAAATGTGGCAAGCATAGTTGGATTTGGAACAGCATGTGAACTTGCAAGAAACAACATGGGTGAGAATTCAATTTATCTTGAAAAACTAGCCTCAAAATTAACTACGAGAATATTACAAGAAATACCAGCTACAACTCTTAATGGGCATCCCGATATGAGAACTCCCAATAACACTCATTTTACTTTTTTTGGCATAAATGGAGAAGATCTTATAATAAAATTGGATGAACATAAAATATCTGCATCTACCGGTTCTGCATGTTCTGTAAAGATACAGAAAGCGTCACATGTTTTAAAAGCAATGGGTTTTTCACATGAACAAGTTACAGGGTCATTACGCCTTACAGTTGGAATAACAAATACAGAGCAAGAAATAGATGAAACCGTAGACACACTAAAAAAAGTTGTTCTGGAGTTACGTGCGGTATCCCCATACAAAAGCAAGTACAACTTTTAGTTCAGGAATTCAGTCAGGGTAGAACCTGAATTTTATATTGATTTTGATCAACAAGCGGCACTAGAGAATCCATTCCATTCCATACATAGATTTCAGCAGAATAGATGCCAGGGAGTGTTGGTACCCAGCTAATTTCTTCATTGGTAGTAGATAGATTCACAATATTGCTTTGAGACCATTTGAGAAAAACTACTTTGTTGCTACTATCTTTTATTTGAACAATGTACGAAATTTCTTGGGAATTTTGATATATGTTTGAGAGCATACTCTTGAAGTTTATTGTTTGTCCAACATGTGGACTTTGTAGTAATGGTCTTCCAGATTGATCGCTAATTTGTGTAGATGCTGAAATCATGTGCATTGTGATCTTGGGCACATATTGATTTGTGATTGCCGTAGGCTGAGTTTTAGCAGGAACTGCCACTGTAGAGCCCACTATTACGGACCTACCATATGCATCTCGAAAGTCATGATACCATGCTTGGACATTACCTCCCACAGGAGATATCAAGGTGGTCTTGTCCTCACTGCATATCCAAGAAGGCATTTTAAAAACTCCTTTGAACACACCGGTACCTGGCCCAGTTTCAGTTAAAGTAAAACCAGTAGCAGCAAGACCTCCGTATGACACTCCATTTATCGTACAATGCTGGAATCTAAATCCCTTAATCCAGACTTCTAAGAGTATGTTTCCATTATTATCTCCGACAGTATCATCTGCCGTAGAGCCCGGATCATTTACGCTTGGGTAACTTATGATGGTATTAGCGTCAGTAACCAAATCTGGATCAGTAACCGTTATTGTGACATCTGAACCAATTCTATAATTTGATGAATCAAGTGTTACGGTACCAGTACTTGTTGGAAGATTATGTTGCGACGTAACTGTTGTTGATGTTCCACTTTGTGTGCCCAAGATGGAAAAATGGATTGCGTTGGCATCTGTGAGTTCAGTGTTTATAAGAAATTTAATATTACTGCCAAAAGTTTGGAGGCCTTTGATCAGAGTGGGATCAAACTGGTTTAGTTGGTTTATTACCGCATATTCAATTGTTCCTGAAAATATACCAGAATTGGGAGATGTTTCTTGTAGTTCGGCTCGATAGATGGCATTGTTTACTTGTTGGTTGTTATGAATTCCAAAAGAGAAAAGATCAAACACGATTGGTTGAGTGTCACTGGGGTTTGATATCTTTCCAGAAGTATTGAAGTTAATCTCCAAGAATACAGGTAGATTTGATGACATGGAGTTGATTGAAGATACAGCATTGTTGCTTATCTGTAGTAAACCATTACCAGACACAATTTCTCCCGGAGTGACAATCGTGACTGGTGAAGAGCCAACAGATCCAAAATATAGAGTCATACTCGTACTGGAAAAGGAAGTTATCCCAAGTTGTCGTTGAAAAGATCTGAGATCATAATTAACCCAATTGGTTCCATTTGAATTTGATTGACTGGTATCTATGAATAGGTCTTTTAGAGATTGAGCAGAAATGCCAAGATTTAGTGTAATTTTCTGAAAACTTGGCATTGACTGAGATCTGGTGTCAATTATCAATCGTAATGAGTTAGCATCAAACACAGTAGATGGCACACTGATCGAACTTGAACTATTATAGAATGTAACATCAGAAGAACTACTCAGTGTTATTGGATTTCCAATCTTCAAGGTAGGGATTTTTGCAGAAGTTCTAAAAACATCTAGTTGATCAATTAGGTTGGAATTGATATTTTGATCATTATCCACTAGAGTGATTGTTTCTTTTTGACCAGGACCAAATTGACTTTGGCCGCTACCAACATTAAGACTTGCAGTAGTAGTACCAGAAACAATAGAAGCGCTCTGAAGATTATAAGTAATTGAACCAGAGTGAGACCTAGGAGCATTTGATAGTATCCCTATGGTTGATACACCAGCAAAGGAGCTCTCAAAAATTCCAGTATGCGGTCCTGTTTCTACAAAAGTTACTAACTTGTTATACCCACCACTAAGCGATGTGCTAGTCTGGACAGAGTTAGTTTTCAAGTTAACAACATCTGATGTATCCATACTCAATCTTCCATTGTCTTTGAACCCAAGACTACTCAGGTATGGTATTAGATTTACAAGACCTGAACCACTTGCGCTTCTGCCTGACTCTGCAAAGGCTTGGTAAAATGTTGCAGGAGTAGATCCAACATTAAAAGTCCAAGAATCTTGAGATGTAGGATCTATACTTAGTTCAGCATCATCAATGGTTGCAAATACATCAGAACCTGATGGATATTGAGTTCTATCAAGGCTTAACGAGATATTTGGAATATCAGAATAATCAAGATCAACACTTTGTGTGCCTGTAGATCTATCATATTCTATGTGCACGTTATTACTAAGCGTGAAGAGTTGAATCAGAGGCCATACATTTTGATTTATTCCTATTTGTCCTGATGGGACTTTGGGGTTGGAATTCAGAGAGGGCGAGTTTCGTATAACATTATTTTGACTTGATGGAGTTGTAGGTGTACCGCTACACGAATTAAAACCTGCTGTCCCTTGAGTAGTTCCGGATAATCCTGCAGAATCTGGAATTGCCACCCCATCAGTCTGAGACACATCTACTCCCAAAACAGAGGAAGGTGTAGAGCTTGAACAAAAAACTCCAAAATCAATACTTTGTCCAGGAGAACCAGATAATGCCGCTTGGTCAGCTTGTTTTGCACTATCAGTATTAGCAAAAAATGCATACCAATTACCATCTGAGCTTTGTGCCATCAGCAGATGTCTTCCATTTATTGAAACATTTGGCTGACCCATTGCTTGATCTAGCTGAGTATTATCCTCTTGTACAATAACTTCTGTTATCATAGGTCCAGAAATATGATTACTGAAAATACTATTTTCTGAAGAGACAAAAAGATTAGGGTGATCAGAATAGGCTTTTACATCAGGCGAAGATAATGGTGGAACAATCATTGAAAAAGCTAGAAGAATTACCAGAATTTTATACAACTTTCTAATATGATGAGATGTACAAGATAACGTTATCGAACAATTCATACTGAATTTTGTTAGCATGTCATGCATACACTAGGTTTTAACTAGGGCAAGAGATGAAAGGGTGATGTGATAAAACCTAAACCAATCCTAATAGTAAGTGGAATATTAGTATTGATAGGTATTGCAATAACAGCATATCAATCACAGATAACTTCAGAAAATCTTTCAAACCAACAAAATACTCTAGGCATTGGAACACAGATGATTGTTACAAAGGAAATGAATCCAGATAACAACCAGAAAGGAGTGTACTCTATTCAAATAACAGATTTTAAAAATGAAGACAATGTCAAGGCAATAATAATTGATCCTACTGGCATACCCATAATAACAAAATCCATAACAAAAAGCCCAATTCAGGAAATATTCAAGATTTCTTCATCAGGAAATTATACATTACGGATAGAAAATCACGGACAAAGCGAGATACAGGTTCTTGGAATTATTGGATACTATCCACAAAATATAGAATTAGCAGATATTTCAGGGTTCATAGCGCTCATAATAGGTCTTAGCGGGCTTGCAGTTGGTATGATGTATCTCATTAGAAATCATCGTGTCAGGTCTTAATTGAGAAATTGATCTAGTTCAGTTAATCCATCAACTACGCTTTTAAAATTATCGTCGCTTTCCATAATTTTATTTAGTTTGTTAAGATCAACTTTAAAAATTTCCTTGCCATCATTTCGATTTATCACAACAAACTTGTGTTCGATTACATATGAAAGAAGATCTTTTATCTGACCTAGGGAGAGTTGCAGTTTATCTGTAAGATATGCAGAGTCTTTTTCTCCGCCTTCAAGCTCTGCAAGAATAGAGGACACTCCTGGATCAACTAGAGTTTCCATCATTTTTTGCTTGTCAAAGCTTTCATTCATGTCTATCAACTATTCCTGGAATATAATATTTTTTTTCTGTTAGATATAAAATCACTTATCAGAACCCTATCAATTTTTTCTGGATTTATGTAGTATGCCCTTCCTTTCAAATGTTTTTCAAGACTTTCAACATAACTCAACAATTCCGACTCTTCACTTACCATGATCGTATCAATTTCAATACCTTCTTTTCTGCATTTTTTTGCTTCCTGTAGAGTTTTTGCTTCCACGGCAGGATCAACTTGTCTGTACCTGTAACACAAGTATACGGATTCATCAACTATATCCAGTTTCATATCTCGCTCATTTTTTATTTTAGAAAGAGTTGTTTCATCAGGCCTATAAAAATGCGAATACGGTTTATCTGCCAATATGGAATTTTTTTGTGATTCATTGTCTACAAAACATGCACTTGGTTGACCATCAGTTATCATAACAATTCTTTTATTTTGAGATCCATCTTTCTTTAGAATTTTTAACGCAAGTCTTAATGCGGCTTGATAATTTGTATAATGAAGAAAATTATCATTTGCATCATATGTTTTCAGATATGGTATATCAGAAGGATTGATTTGTGCTGCAAGTGAGCCAAAACCTACAATGTAAACAGAGTCATTTGGAAAGAATTTTTTATTTAATACAAATAATGCCCACAAAGCCTTTTTTGCAGCCTCTATTCTGGTTCCTTCTCCAGAATTTAGAGAGTACTTCATGGTAGAGCTGAGATCTATACAGTAAACCACCGCAACTTTTACTTCCTCTTTTGTTTCAAATTTTTCAAAATCATCAAATTTTATTTCAAGTGGGAATTGAATTGATTCATTTTTACTTTTTTTTCTTTGGATTAGATGTAGTATTG
>JARCRW010000062.1 GCA_029850515.1 Nitrosotalea sp.
GTCTTACAGCTTGTGATAATTTTAGCCCTATTGACAACTATATTTGTAAGATCTAGTATTACCTCTACACAAACGATGTCAATAATCACTTCTTCCACTATTTCGCTAATAGGATCTTATTCATGGATACCAAATACCCCAAGTCTTGTCATAATATCAAAAAACAACAATACGGATAATTTTGCACAGATAATGATTGAAAATAAGACACTATTCATTACAGGGCCTGTTCAACACAGCAAAGTTTATGGGTCACAAGCATGTATACTAGACACGAATTACAAGCCGCTATTTGACAAAGTCATGGAAATTGATCCAAAAATTCGTTTTGCTACAATATTTAATATGACTGGACAGGTTTTGTTCAGTGCTCATCGAGAAGGAGTAACAAATTTGCTTTCACCCGAAGAGAGCCAGAAATCATTACAGCTTGCAATCAATGCATGGAAGTCAAGAAATGAGGTCTCAGATAAAATTGGAAGGGGAAAATACGCATTAGTCGAATATGAAAAATTAAAGAGAATTACAATGCCTTTGGATTCTGAGCACATACTCTACATCACAACAGACGTAGAGGCAGACCACGGTCCTATAATTTACAGGGCCTTGAGACTAAAGCACGATGCATTGCATACACCTGAAGGAATGCCCTAAGTCACAACCTGTATTAAAAATTTCACATGTATCTTCTAGAATAATTTAACGACTACACCAGTCTAAGAAATATGATTGTTGAAGATGATCCTGTGCAGAATCTTTTGTTTTGCCCACAATTACAACTCCTGCTGAACTTGGATGCAAGTTATCAAAATAAGTAAATGGTCCTATCCTATCAAACTTGTGTGAAAATACACCATGTGGTGTAATAAACGAGCTTGCAAACCAGCCATCAGGTCCACTTTGACCACTACCGCTTGTAATCATGTGAGTGGAACTGTCAGAATTTACCCAAGTTATGGTATCCCCCTTGATTATGGTAATTTGGCATGGACTAAAGCAGGCTACTCCAGCACCGCAATCTGTGATGAAAATTGTGGTTTCATTAGTCATAGTTTGCACATCAGCATAAGCAGAGTCAGTCATATTGTAAACTAGAAAAACTACAAGATATAGCACAAATGTCGTTATTCCAATCTTTTTGTGCATGTTCTAGACATAGTGTGAATGTGTTATTAATATTGAGATGTATTCAGTATTGAACCTCATGTTGGTGTGAAAATGAAACTAGTATTTGTAAAAATGCAGCTTTTGTATTGTCACTTTAGTGCATTAGAACAATTTTCAAAAAATCCACATGCTTTGCATTTTGGTTTGCTGTTATGATGTGTCAAATCATCCCACTGTAAGCACTTTTTGGTGAATTGTGAAGCATAGTCTAAAAGCAATTCCGCATGACTTGCATTTACAATCTCTTCATATGTTTTGTAAATTGATTTTGTTCTAGTATCCACAATGTTGATCTGATACATTTTCTGCGTGTGTGGAATTCCAGCCCACCCTCCAAAAGAATCACCTAGATAGTATGCAGAGTCCAGATAGGTGAGCACTTGGAGCAATTGACCTATGTAAGGGTATGGCATTGTGCCATAGCGCTTTGGATTTGAGGCGTGCTTGTCATCAGAGACTATAAGAGTTTCATTTTGACGAATGACCTTGTCTGCCCTTCCAAATAATACTAATCTTGCTTGTCCTTCTTTGAAATCAAATTCTTGCACAAAGGATGTCTGGATATCTTCTCGCATGAAATCAAGGTCTGCTTTTTTGTCGTCTAGTCTTGTTTTTGTTAATTGCACTGGAACGGTTATCTCTTTTTCTATTCTTTCTGCCTCCTCGTGGTACTCTGTGCCTTTTAACATTTGAGCAGTCTCGGCACGCACTCCCTCAATGAAGAACGGTATCTGGAACTCGCAGTATCCCATAGCACCTGTAAAATCAGTCACAAATGCCTTGACTTGATTAATGCCATTTTCATCCTTGTCTATTGTAATCGTATGATGTTCTGATTGACAGGTGTAGATAAGATCTACGGGATAAATGATTCAAACCATATTGTTGATTGCACAGCCAGTTCTTTTGACGCCTTTTCAATTGGAGTAAAGAAAATTTTCAGAATGTAAAAATCTTGAAAAATCAGCAACGGTGTACACATCTGCCAATCATTAAATACAATCAAGCCATTACTGTATAATCTGGGAGAGAAATGATGAAAGTTCAGGGTTATGCAGCACAGAGTGCCAAAGCAACACTTGTACCATATTCGTTTGAAAGGCGCGAGCTTGGAGACAATGATGTTCTAGTAGAGATACAATACTGTGGGATATGCCACACCGACATTCATCAGGTGGGTGACGAGTGGGGCGGTTCCATATTCCCAATGGTTCCAGGACATGAGATAACAGGAATCGTATCAAAAACTGGATCCAAGGTAACAAGATACAAGATAGGCGACAAGGTGGGTGTGGGATGTTTTGTAAATTCGTGTCGCAAGTGTGATGCTTGCAAGAAAAATCTGGAACAATATTGTACCGATGGGATGATTACAACATACAACGGAACTGAAAAAGATGGTACCATAACCCAAGGAGGATATTCAAACAGAATTGTCGTAGATGAAAATTATGTGTTGCGCATACCAGATTCTTTACCACTTGATAAAGCTGCGCCGCTTTTATGCGCTGGTATAACACTATACTCTCCACTCATGCACTGGAAGGCAGGCCCTGGAAAAAAGGTTGCAATAATAGGGCTTGGTGGCATTGGCCACATGGGAGTAAAGATTGCACATGCACTTGGTGCAGAGGTCACAGTTCTTAGTCATTCGCTAAAAAAACAAGAGGATGGAAAAAAACTTGGCGCTGATTATTTTTATGCCACGTCAAACCCTGAAACATTTGAGAAACTAAAGGGACATTTCGACTTGATAATAAACACAGTCTCTGCAGAGCTTGACTGGAACCAGTACCTTGAGCTTTTGGCACTTGACGGTTCCATGGTAGTAGTTGGGATTCCAGAAAAACAGACATCTGTTGGTGCATTTCCACTTGTTGCAGGACGTCGTAGTCTTGCAGGCTCGCTCATCGGAGGAATAAAAGAGACACAGGAGATGCTAGACTTTTGCGCAAAGAATAACATTGCAAGCGAGATCGAACTTATTCCAATTCAAAAGGTAAACGAGGCCTACAAGCGGATCCTCAACAGTGACGTCCGATACAGATTTGTAATTGATATAAAATCACTTGAGCAAAAGTGATGTGCCATACATGAGGAATGTTTAGACGACTTGACTTTTTTTATTTTAAAAATAACAGACCTAGTGTTGTAAATGATATACTTCAGATGTAGTAACAATTTTCTTCCACGGCCCGTCTGGAACATCAGAGTAATCAACAAACCTCCAGCTGACCACATTTTTACCATCTAACAGACCAATGTAATCTTTCACGGCAGGAGATACATCAAGTCCGGCATTATTGTTTTGTTTGTTCTTTGGCATAGCGCTTCCAAACACATATGCAGAATCATTAGATACAAACGGACCTGCATCCTCCCACTGGGCATATACAGTCTTGTCGCCTTTAGAAATCTCTATCCAACTATTTTTCACCATGGATACAGAATCATTCCATGATTGTTTGCCAGCCCAGTATACAGTGCCATACGAGTCTGTCTTACGTGTCCCGTTGCCATCAAAATCATCATATGGTAATGCAAAGTAAAACGGATTCTCTTTTGGAATAAACCCAGATGGAAAATACTGACTTCGGTTTCCAGGACTGTCTACTCCTCCATAATGACTCACCCAATCATCATCCCATGCACTAGACAAGTTGTCAACGTACTGATTGTCAGCATCAGCAGGCTCTCCAATCCAAAAGTATGTCGTAGTGACATTTTGGTGAAGAGGATACTTGTCATTTACACCACTTGATATGATTATCCTTTTGTCTTTTAGATAATTGATCGAGTTTATCATGTCAGCATCAGTCATGTTTCCCTGAAAATACAGATCAAAGTTTTTGTCAAGCCATCCAGGGTATTTAGTATCATGGTGCGAGTTCTTTGGAATGTCATCCATTGTTACAATCTTGTACCCATCGTTTCGTATGTCATCAATCAACAAGTCAAGCTCATGCATTTGGATCCGGTTTATGGCATTATCATACACAAATCCAGGATGCTTGTTTGCATAGTCCTGTGGGTGCAATACAACAACTGCAAAACCATACTTGACTAGGCTTCGCAGAACTTCTGCATATGTCTGGTTGTGGTTCACGCTCACCCACGCAGTATTTTCCTTGTTGAGGTCTCCGATCTCTGCAGTTCCTGGAAATACAAAAAAGGCAGCACCGGACAGACGGTAGGGTGGCCTGTCCTGAGTCTCATTTGTACTGAGGTAAACCATCTTGTTTTCAAAAAGCGATATCAGTGTGTCGTTGTTGATTGCGTTATATGGTGCAATAAAGATGTTAGGTAGTATTCCAAGTGTATCTAAAATTTTCTGATTTGTATCATGAATCAGAGCAGACTGTTCATCCCTTGAAAAAGTGTTAAAGTGCTCATGATTCCACCCATGGTTTGCAACCACAATCTTTGGGTTGACTTCCTTGAGCGCATCAGATACAGTACCCACAATCTTTTGGTCCTGTCCAAAATAATTTCCAATTATTCCAACTGTAAGATCAGCATCCTTGTGCTCAAACTCGTTAATCACTCCAACTTGTACGGTATCAAGCCAATAGTCCTGAATGTCATCCATTCTAAATGCGACACACTGACATGACTGCATGCCATATGCCTCATTGATAACTCCAAAAGATATCAAGAAAATCAGAGCCAGAATTATCTTCAAGCGTACAATAATTTTACATTATGCATTACTTATGTGATATGATTACAACTCTACAAAAATTATACCAGATTCATTTCACATACACATAAGATACAAAAAGACCCATTAGTATGATATTGTAACATCAAAGACGTGTCAAACCAAAAAAGATTTGATCCTGTCCTGATTATCATAAGCGGTGCAATCTTTGGATTGCTTATCCTGATGGCGTACATGGTATTTTCCCCAATCACAATGATTGCCGTAAGCCTTGGTGCAATTGTGGTCATATTCCAAATGATCACTCTTCAAGGCAGTCTTGCTTCAAAACTGGGAAAAAAGAGAGATTTCCCTTCACCTTTTTTCATCTTTTTACTGGTATCTCCAATTGCTCTTGGAATAACAGTTGGCTATGACACATATTCGACCCAAAATTCAATAGCAAAGGCAATCCTACTGTGGGGCCTGACACTAATGTTTTGGAGTACGCTCTTGTTTATCCCGCTTGCACTGTACAGCAAGCGCCGTGAGATGTCAATTCCAGAACTTGTATCATATCCCAAAATGACAATCATAGTTCCTGCCCACAATGAAGAAAAGGTAATAGATGCTACAGTGCAGGCCCTTTTAGAAACAAAATATCCCGACAAAGAAATTATTCTTGTAGATGATGGTAGTAAGGATGATACATACAATATCATGTCAAAGTACAAAAAACAGGCAAAGGTTCTGCAAAAGACAAATGGCGGCAAGGCAAGTGCAATAAACTTTGGTCTTGCATATTCCACGGGAGAAATAATTGTCGTAGTTGATGCAGATACAATAATTGGGCGTGAGTCACTTGTGCATCTGGCTGCAATATTTTCAACGGATGCAAACATTGCAGCAGTTGCAGGAAACATTAAGGTAAGAAACAGAAAAAACTGGCTCACATGGTGTCAAGCAATCGAGTATGTGTCCGGGATACAGATTGTAAGAAGAGCACTTGATGTCTTTGGTGCAATTTCTGTGATTCCAGGAGCACTAGGATCTTTTAGAAAAAGTGTGTTAGAAGAGATTGGAAGCTACCACAAGGATACGCTTGTAGAGGATTTTGATGTCACTCTCAAGATTCTCAAGACAAAGTCAGTCATTGCAGGCAGCACAAATGCCACTGCATATACAGAGGCCCCTGAATCATTGAGGAGTTTGTATCAGCAAAGAAAGAGATGGTATAGTGGCAACCTCCAAGTTTTTGCAAGGCATTCCGATGCGCTGACAAACTCACGGTTTGGGATATTGCAAAAGTTTGTCTTTCCCTACATGCTTTTTTCAAGCTGTATCATGCCTTTTGTTAGTTTCATAACACTGGGCAGTGCAATATATGCCGGAATTTTTGGCGGGGGATGGTTCGTGCTTGCCATGTTTGGCATGTTTACAGCACTCCAGTGCATGCAGGTGGCACTGGCAGTAAGACTTGACGACGAGGATCCAAAACTCATTGCATATGGAATCTTTCTTGTACTAGGGTTCAAGCAAATACTTGACATTTTGCTGATTGGTGCAATCTTGGAATATCTAAGAAAAAGGGATGCCGTGTGGACAAGAGCTGAAAGAGTCGGGATCTAGAAACCTAAATTTTAAAAATCTCATATGGTTCATAGTATTTTTTCATATTGACTTTTAATAACAAGCAAATTCTAGCATGCAATAGGTAAAAGATATTTGGATAAATACAAACCACAAGTAAAACTCATTTTGATGTTTTTGCCAGCATTGTCTTTGCTTTTTTTAATTCCGGTACCATCATTTGCAGACACTAGTGGCTCCATTGCAGTGACACTTGTTTATACCAACGGAGATACTGCAGACTATTGGCCAGTATCACTTACCATATACCAGGATTCTAGCCAGACTCCCTACAAAGTAATTGAATCAATTACAGGAAACCCATTCAACATTGTGTCGCTTCCGATAAATCACCAGTACAAGATAGTAGCATACGCAAACAGCATGTACTCTAGTGTGGCATATGTGGACCTGCAACAGCAGCAACAAGATGTCACGGTAAATCTTCCTCTCCCTGGAGGAATGCGAATCAATGCATTTTACAGCGACGGATTGACACCAATTGCAAACGCCACTGTCGATGTCAGAGCAGCTCAGGACAACAAGACGTGGGGTAACAGCATCACAAATGCAGACGGAGACTCGCTGCGTTTTTGGATAGAGCCTACGACATCTCCAGGTGACCACTATATTGTTGACGTACGCATTGGAAACCACTTGGCTTATTCCTATTCTCCAGTATATCTCAGACCTGGAATTGCACAAGAGATCAAGATCACAACAAATTGGCCCCCAATAGTAGACTCGCTGGTGACAGCAAAGGTCCTCGATGCCCAGTCGCATCTGGTAGTTCCAACTGATGGCAAGTTTTCAGTAAGCCTCTTTGACAGCAATGGTAACAAGATATCCGAGTCCCCTGTAACATCAAGAGGGGAGGCATATTTTTCAAACCTCAAAGTTGGAGACTATACATTCAAGGTGATAAAGACAGATGACAATTCAGAGTGGGCAACTGCAAGCGTTACAGAGGATGGAACAATTACCACTTTTCAGATAATGCAAAACCAAAACGCCACTGTACCTACAACTATTGCACCTGCCGGCCAACCCACTAGCTCACCGGCAGGCACTATTGTGTCTCAAAAACCATCAATTCCAAACTGTAACTGTGTTGCATTCAGACTTGACGGTGTCCAGGACTATTGGCTTGACAATGTCCAAGTCAAGATAATTGACAGCTTTGACAGCAAAGATGCAGGCATTACAGTTGGCATCATAGGAAAAGCATTTGGAAACGACTCTAAACTAGTAAACTATCTAAAATCAAAGGTGCAAGATGGCAATATCGATGTTGCAATAAATGGATGGAGTTTTGAAGACTTTACGACATTTACAAAAGACCAACAGTCAAACTTGTTGCAAGAATCAAAGGCAAAGATGTCAAGCATTCTTGGTGTCACCCCAACTGTATTCATGCCCCCATATGAAAAAACCAATGATGATACAGTGTATGCAATGGCATCAAACAATATTGGGATCATAAGTGGCAGCCCAACACTCAAGATTCCACAGGATTTGGCAAATAAAACATACAGCTACCCAGCAAATGTATTCTCCGGAGTGCTTGCACAGGATACAAACCAGAGCATGCTCAATGACAAGATACTGTCAAGCATTAATGATACAATCAGGGCAAACGGATATGCAGTTGTCACACTCAACTTCCAGGATTATGCACAAGGTAATGCAACGGCCAAGACAAATACACCCGATATGGAAAAAATTCAGAACCTCCAGTTGCTAATTGACAACATACGAAACAGCGGATACCGAATTACCACAATCAGCAACATGGCAAACATGTTCAAGCCCCAGGCCCCATGGGCAACAAGTGCATTCCAGTGGTCACATGATAAGATATCAAGTACAGAATTTCTTAATGCAGTCAAGTCAATGCTACCACAAGGTGCATCAAACAGCATACCAATCTACAACTTTACAACAATTCCAAGTTGGGTAAAGCACACTGCCAGTCTCCAGTCACAGGGACTGATTTCAGATGACGAGTTTCTAAGTGCCATAGAATATCTTGTCAAGGTCCAGGCAATAAGGTAAATATCAAGTGTCCTTTGGGCCAAGCATCTCATTATCTTTAACATCATGATCCCATTTTCCGCGTATTCCCTTGTACATGACAAATCCCCCCATTCCCAAAAGGGCAAATGATAAAAGGATGTATAGCACGTGGTCGTAGCTCTTGTCTGAGCACTTGACATGTATTGCAACACCCGAGGAATAGTCATAGCAATCATCAAAGCTTTGCTGCTGGACTGCATACTGGGCATAGTCAGCATTTCCGATGCTTGCAACCACAAAGCCTGCAAATATCACAACTGCCCCTATCATGACAAGCCGTATGTCACTCATGATGACTGAACATTGTTCTGCATAATATTTAATGTTCTTAAAATATCATATCAAGTGATCAAGAAAAATGGTTTTCGGCTTTGGCAAGAAAAAGACACATGAGCAGCAGCCCACTACACCAGTCCAGACTGAAAGAAAAATATCACTAGAAGATATACCAGGCATACTGCATGAGATCGAATTGCCACAGATGACAGAGGCAGTAGAGATTGCACAGTCGACCAAAGAGGAAGTGGAGGCACACCGAAAAAAAATTCTCAGCCTGATTTTGCATCTAGAGTCAGATGACCTAAAGCTTGACGACGTAGACAAGAGTCTCAGGGTCATTGTAAAGAGGGGCAAAAATGCAATTGTGTCAACTATAAAAAAAGAGACGGCAACAGTGCTGACAAGTGCTACCAAGTATGATCAGGCAGTCCTGCTCAATATGGAAATAAGTCAGATGCTGAAAAAGATGGGTGATGTACTAGGACAGAATTCAAGGATAATTCACATTTTTGCAAAAAAATATGCGGACAGTCTCAAAGAAGAGATTGCAAAGGTTGCAAAGAGTAGAAATCAATTGCAGACATCAATAAATGCCATAGAAAATTTCAGGGCAGATGGTAAAATCATAGCAGACCTGAGCCAAAAAATTTCAGAGCATAGAACATCAATAGCACAAAAAAATGACAGGCTGTCTGAGATAGAGTTAGAAGTCAAGTCCCTCAAGGATATCATTTCAAGTCTTGAAAAACAAATTCATGATCTGAGATCAAGTGATGGTCACACAAAGTTTCTTGAAATAAAAAACAAGATAGACCCCATGTCGTCTGAAAAGTCAGACATAAAAAATGCCATCGATTTCCAGTTCTCAAAGATTTCAAGACCACTTGGCAGGTACAGCTACATCTCATCATTTGAGAAACCAGTAAGAAAGATGATGGATGAACTTCTTGCCAATCCATACGATGTGATCTCCCCGCACAACAAGGATTCCATAGTACAGATTTTAGAGGCAGTAGAAAAATCAGTAATCTCAGGCTCCATATCTGTCAAGGACTCTGAAAAATCCATAGAGCAAATCCAGGAGACAATATCAAGACTTGACGAATTTGTGTCATTAAAAGAAGCATATTCCAAGAAGGTATCAGCATTAGAAAAAGATCTTACAGTCTTTGATATCAAGTCACTAGAATCAAAAGAGCATGACTTGCACAAGGCAAAGACAGACATCGCAAACATGGAACGGATCAAAAAGAAACTGGAGGAAGAAATCAGTGATGGCAATCATACTCTGGTAAAAAATATTTCGGAGCTAGAATCAGGTGTTGCAAGGTTGACAGGCTCCAAAGTCTTGCTGAAGTAAGTCACGTCGAAGATTAATTAGCGTGTGATGTAAAAGCAATGATAATGATCTTTTCCAAGAAAGAAAAACTCAAGAGAACCATAACCATAAAAAAAGAGATCAGGGACAGCATTTTGTCATATTGTAAGATGAACCATCCAAACGAGTGCATATTGGTACTCAGGGGCAAGTCAAGAAAGGGCAAAGTGCTTGTCGAAGGCTTGGTCATTCCACCATTTTTCCACACAGGTCCCACATTTGCAGGATTTCCGCATTCTTTTCTTCCGTTTGATACAAGTTACATAGGAACAGTTCACTCCCATCCATCAGGTGTTGCCAAGCCATCAGTTACCGATTTGCACAACTTTTTTGGTTTTGTGTCAATTATTATACAATCACCATATGAAGATGGTGACATTTTTGCCTATGATCGTGATGGCAACCTGCTTGAAACAACTATAAGTTTGGATTAATCCTGACAAAAATTTATAAGCTTTTTGATGTAACCACTAGTGTTGATAAATTACAAGACATATCTCGTATTCCTCTTTGGATCTTTGGCATTTAGCATAGGCATCCAGTTGCTTGCATCATACCTAAACTGGCCTCCATTCTCAGGAGTAGCAATCGCACTTGCCGTATTCATAATTTTCCCGCTAATTCTAAGAAACAGATCGATCAAGCGCATGGGTGGAATGGGTTCAGATGCAGGCGTCGGTGGTGGAGGAGGATTTTTTGGACAGAGTCAGGGAGTAAAATACATCTGCCTTGCATGCAACAACAGATACAAGGGCGGAATGTGTCCACGATGCGGCTCCAAGATGAAGCGAGCAGATTTCTAGAAATAAAAAATGACCCTTGAAGAATTAAGGAGCAAGGCATTATTCCAAAATACAATTGATACATGGATAATGACATGCGAGGAAAAAAAGGCAGACTGGTACTTGCCTGAGAATTATAAAAAATTCATTGCACATTTGTTTCAGAGCGGACTAAAGATGCAAAAGTTTCCACTATGCATAAAGGAATCTGGCGGAATGTACCAGAGAGGCAAGGACAAGACCCAGTTCGCAGAGACACTTGCCCAGTCAATTGATCCAAATGCAGCAGCTTACACAATCAAATTATCAGATGACACCATCAAGATAATTCGCCAGTTCAACGCTGTCGAAGCTTAGGGTTTACGATACCATCCATTGCGTGGCCCATAAACACAAACGCAAGACCTGTCACCGCAATCATTATGCCAGGAGGCATAATCCACCACCACATTCCACGGGCAGCTGCACTGTACGAGCTTGCATCATGGAGTATCTGACCCCATGTTGGAAAGGTCGGATCTCCCAGCCCCAGAAAACTCAGGCCGGCTTCGGTAATGATTGCGCCCGGTACAGAAATTGCAATGCTTGCAAATGCATATGGAAGAAGTTGTGGCATGATGTGTTTGAAGAGTATCTTGTAATTTTTTTGGCCCATTAGTTGTGCGGCCTCGACATATTGGAGTGTCTTAATCTGCATTGCCATACTTCTAGATACCTTTGCTATTCCAACCCAGCCAAATATCACTAGAAATCCAACTATCAAAAATATGCTGTTGCCGATTGTCACTGCAAGAATAATCAGCAGAGGCAGGGCAGGCATTGCATATATGATGTCATTGAAGCGCATCAGAACCTCATCTGTTGTACTTCCTTTGTAGCCAGCATAGACGCCATAGATCAGGCCAATCACTACAGATCCAATTGATACCGTTATGCCTATGAATAACGCAAGAGGTGTCCCCCAAAGCAGTCCAATTGAGAGGTCTCTTCTTAGCTCATCTGTTCCCATGACTCCATATACCTGACCACCAAGAATCAGGCGTGATTTTTCCAAAACTGGTTTTGTTGATACATCATACAGATGAACATGAAACACATACAGGCCCTTTAAAATTTTGTTCTCATCAAGTTTTGAAAAAATGATTTTTTCAGAAGATATGCCATCAAGTGAAAATGCATAGTTTGATCTTTTATCTGCAATGTTTTTCAATATGACATTTTGTGTTGAAAATATCATACTGTTGTATACAGTATCATTGCTTGCAAAAGGCAATGACGTTGATACAAGGTGCAGATCAGTTCCATCTGGCCTTGTCACAGATATTTGCAAAAGCGGCGAGCCGCTGTATTTTGCAGCATACTGGTAGATAAAATCACTTGGAAAACCATCATACTGATAGTTTACTGCAAATGAATCAGTCAGTACAGTGACAGAGTCAAGTTGCTGCGATGAGCTGACAGGTGATAGTATCAAGTGCTCTGGAATTTTTTCAGACTGGAAATAGTTGACCCATGCAGGTTGGGCAGACTTGGGATACAGCAACCAGCTTGCTGGATCGTTCCATGTCTTGAAGCTGTCAAGAGGTATTGTTACAAATGCAACAATAGACATGGCAAAAAGAATTAAGAGTATTGAAACTCCAGTCATCCCAATCTTGCTGTGCGAAAATTCTTTCCATACTGCTCTGGCTGAAAAGCTCATTGTCTTCGCACCCTTGGATCAAAGTATCCATACAAGACATCAGCTACAAAGACACTAACAAGAAAGAATGCAGTTAGCACATAGGTTGCTCCAATTATCACTGGCAAGTCAAGAACGCTTATCGCCTCAAAGTACAACCTGCCCATACCAGGCCAGTCAAATACCGCCTCTGTTATTATTGCGCCACCAAATGAGCCTGACAAGCTAAGTGCAAGTATTGTAACAATTGGCGGTGCAGCATTTTTTAGCGCATGAGAGAACAGTATGTGTTTTTCATCAATTCCCTCAGCCCTTTTTGCCGTGATAAAATCTTCCTGGAGCACACCCACCAAGAAATTTCTTACCAGGTATGCCCAAGAGCCAAACCCGATTATTACAAGTGTTATCAATGGAAGCGCCATGTGATACAAGAGCGAGCCCAAGTATCTTGGGTCTGACGCAGGAACATCAGGAGTTGCTCTTGCAGGAAATATTGGGTAGAGGAATGCAAAGACAAAGATCATCAAGACTCCAATCCACCAGACAGGAAAGCTGCTAGATATTATTGCAAACCCCGATGTTATCTTGTCAATTTTCGAGTTGACCTTGCTTGCAGCTACTGCTCCGAGAAATATTCCAAGGACTGATACAATGGCAGTAGCTGTTGTAAAAAGAAGAATTGTTCTCGGAAGTTTCTCAAGTATTATGTCCCGGACATCAGACGAGCCGCTGTCACTTGTAAGAAACTTGGCATGGCCAAAGTCTAGGGTCAAAATTTTGTACATCGACAATCCAATTCTTTGTGGTGAGTACCAAGGCTGATCAAGTCCAAGTGCAGTGATTCGCATCTTTACTTGATTGTCAATATACGAGTCAAGCTGCTCTGTTGTTTTAAAACTTGAAAGAAGGCTCTTGTTGTTTGTTACTTGTTGCCGTATGTCTAGTGCGGCACTTTGCTTTGATATTGAATCCATGTTAGAGCCAACAAGAATTATCGTAAGAAGTAGTGTTGCCATCAATACACCAAACATGGTGATTGCACGTTTGACAAGGAATTTTTTAAATCCCATCTAGAATACCTGCCTCTTTTTTATAACATATAGTATCACTGCAACTATAACTCCTGCAGACATTATTCCAAAAATTAGATAATTATGGTCATCCATAGGCGGCGCAGTACTTGGTACTAGATTATCCACAGCAAGCGGAGTAGTGCCTTTTGTTACAAGAAAGCTAGTGTGATACATGTCTGGCTTGTATGCCTCATCGGAGACCACAAATACTTGCAGGTCATTTGAGCCTAGCTCAAGAGTGGCAGTCTTTTCAGGCAATAGTGTTATCTTTGCAGTGCCGTTCTGTGACATCATGTTTCCTTCATCAATTATCTTTCCCTGAGGATTTGTAAAATAATAGTACACAGTGGCATTCGGAGTGACAGATACAGGAATCACAAGTGTCGAGCCAACCGATACACTTGTTGGTACATTTATGTCAAGTATCTGTGGCATGTTTACCTGTTCAAACTTTTTCCAATAGCCTGCAGCAAACGGATACGTCGGATCATCAAACGCCTTGATAGTAATCGTTCTTGCATCAGGGGCATAGTTATCAAGATAGTATGGACCATTACTTATCACAGCATGCCCGTGCTCTGCAATCCATGATGACGATGCATTATACCTAGACTTGAAATATTTTGAATCATTTACAAAGGCAAGTGCAGGTGGGACAGAGTTCTCATTTGCAAACTCATCAAGGTTCGCCTTTATTATCTTGGCATCGTTTGGGATTATCAATGACATCCAGTCAATGTTTTTGCTCACGGCATCTGATCTTGAAAACGCAAGTTTTCCATCAGTTACTGCCTTTTCCATAGAGTAGATCATCTCCCATGGCATTGCGGGCCAAACTTGTGCAGAATCTGCAATCTCGCCTGAATCAAAGTGCCAGTAATTTTGATACACCTCGATTGTATTACCATTAACTACTCGTACTCCTATGAGTGTCTTGGCAGCCTGGTTTGCCTTGGGCGAGTATTCGGAATCAAAGGTCATGGTACCATTTGTCTGATCTGTACCCCACTGGTACAGAAAATAAATTCCATACAAAACATCATTCATGTCCATTGGGGTATGATCATGCCAGTTTCCAAACTTGAGATGAAATGTAACTTCGCTTGTTGCCTTGGCACCAAGCCCCACATGGACCCACTTTTGCTTTGAGACATCCCACCGTATTGCATCAGATGGGACATCAAGTTTGTCAAGAGGTCCCTTGGCATCAACCTCCCAGTCAGACCGTACCGGAATTGTGTATCCAGTGAAAGGATTTTTGAAACTTCCAGGATCAGAAACTGCCCCCCATATTTGCTGGCTAGCAGAATCTGCAAATCCAGATATTGGATTCCATGCACCCTGGTAGATATTTTTCACACCTATTGTTAGTGTGTCAGAGTCTGACCTTGCATTGATTGGCGTAAATCTGCTTGTTATTCCTGCACCAAAATCATTGATGATGCCATTAATTTTTTTGCTTGCAATAAACTGGTCAGTCTTGCACGCAAGAAATATTCTAACGGAATCATTTATTCCCCTGTTAACTGCTTGGTTTATCAGACTTGCACGTTGCTCAGATGATGTAAAGTTTCCAAAAAATATCGCCTTTGATAGAGAATCCACTTGAGGGTCCTGGAAATTCCAGTATGACGGATTGTTAAACCCCGGCATGTTCGAGTACCACGGAGAGTACATTTGTGCAGTAATTGCAGAGTCATATCTTACAAAGCCACCCATTGTCCACCCTTCTGTATAGATATTCCATTTCAGATCAGATGGGTTGGAACCATATACAGTTGAAAATGCCTTGGTCAGGTCACCATAGTCTTTTTTCACCGCAAATCCCATGCCCTGCAATTGTGATGCAAGAATTTCTCCAATTGATTTTCTTACAGGGTCATCGTTTCTTATAAAAATGGAAATCGTTATCGGTTTAGAACCATAATACCAGAGTCCACCAGTCTTTTTTGCTCCTGCTTTTTCCAGTGCACCGGTCATCATAGAATCTGCAAGTACCGGATTGTGCTTGAAGTTAAATGACTGGAGATCTCCAAGTATTAGAAGATAATCGGGGTCGTATGGCTTGTATGCAGATACCATGGTAACCCCATATCCATCAAGTATTTCATCTACAATGAGATCCCTGTCTACCAAATAATTTAGTGCAAATCTTACTTGTTGGATTGAAAATGGATTAAACTGTACCATAGATACTGCTGGATTTATCAAAAGACTGTAGCTTGTCCCAGAAGACTGGAATACTTGCAGGTGTTGTCTTGACTGGTCATCAAGCCTGTCAATAGGTATTGCGGAATAGTACATGTCAAGGTGTCCGTTTTCAACTTCTTGTACTGCAGTATTGTCATCAGAGTATTGGACAAACTGTACCTGGTCAAAATTTGTGCCTTTTATCCCAAATGCAATTGTAGGTCCCAAAACAAAAAGTGCTAGCATCAGGACTAGCATGAACTTCATGATATGTTTTTCAATGAACTGTATTTAACCATGGTCCAATGCGTAGCATCATAAAAAAATTTTCAAATATCAAACAAGGTGGCAAGTATTTTATTTGAGAAATATAAAACTCATAGATGTTGAATCTTGCAACTTTGGTAAAAGGAATACCGGGAATAATTCCAGGCGGACTGTCTGTCAAGGATTTCAGTATGGCAACCCAGACAAGTGAAGATCTTGCGAAAGAGATATTGGACAACCTGATGCAAAACGGCATTGGAAGATTTGAAGATGGTCAAATCCAGTTTGAAGACTCTGACAAGCTAAAGACAAGCGTAATTGCGATAAGTATGGGTGCGCCGATTGATGAGATATCTCGCATGCTAGAGTGGCAAGACTTTGAGTCTCTTGCAGCAGAGGTTCTTGAAAAGCGAGACTTTGATACAACAAAAAATATCATCATGAAAAACCCCCGCATCCAGATTGACGTGGTTGGAATCAAGTCAGAGATTGCAATACTGATTGACTGTAAACACTGGAACAATATGACCCAGTCAGCACTTTCAGAGGCAGTAAAAAAACAAATTATCAGGACCAAGCAGTTTATCTCAAAGCACAAGGTCAGGGGAGCAATCCCTGCAATCGTAACACTATATCAGCACAGTGTCCAGTTTATCGATAAGGTGCCAATAATTCCAATCCATCAGCTAGATTCATTTTGCGACGAGTTTTATGGAAATCTAGAAGCAATGCAGGACTAGAGCATTGTATAGATGAAAAACCCAGTAGTTATCAAGAGAAACGCCTGTGTGATTCGCATTGCATTGTCAAGTGATTTTGAATAAAGCTCAAGTTGATTTCCTCCCATGACTTTGACCTGAGTTTCGCTTTTTAGTAACTCATATGATGTAGGTCTTGCAGCATGATCCGCCTTTTTAGCAAGATCAGAAAACCATGATATTACATCAGGTGCTTTAGAGAGGCTTCCAAACTCAAAGTATCCATGCTTGTTCTTTGCTGTTCGTGCCTTGTAATGTGTATCAGAGGTGCATATCTCAAGAAAGTTATATCCATTCTTTGAAAAATGGTTTGCAATCTCTTCACGCAACCCATTTAGCATGTTATTTGCATCAGCCCATGCAAGAAAGAAGTTCTCGCCTCCAATCTTAAAGCACATCATTGCGACTTTTCCAGGTCCAAGATCATCTGCCTGGAAATGCAGGTTTTCAGAATTTGCATACCCAACTTCTAGTGGAAGTGTCTCTTTTGTAATCAATGTGTCAAGTGTTGATTTTGCAGCAGTTAGAAGATCGTCGGCATCAAGTTTCTCGATCTCTTTACCCATGGCATTGTGACTGTCAACAATCAACACCCGTTCATATCCACGATTCATGCCGTACTGCTCCAAATCAGACTTGATGTGATATGGAATGTCTTCCATTCCATATGGTGACAATGAAAGTATCAATACTGCCGTCTTGTCAAACAAAAGTCCGGTTGTTCGTGCTTTATTGACCTGGATTGTCACAGGTTTTGTACACATCGACCCTTCTCTAATCTTTGAGTTTTGGTGAAGGCTCGTAATATACAGGTCAACTTGAGATTTTGATGGCAAGTTAAGAGCATGATCAGAGATACTATGCATTACCATTGCAGACGAGTCAAGATTTTTGTAGATAAGATATGGAATGTTGCTTCCACCTATTGGATGAAATGGTCCGGGATGCAAGTCAGGAATTACAAGCCTGCAATTTTTGTCAGATGTTTTGAATAAAATTTGAAATGTCGATACCTTTGATGGTTCTGAGCGCTTTTCCATCAAGGATTCCATTGGCACGGGGTCATCGTTTGTCCATGCGGCAAGATATGCTTGCAAAAATGCATGAGTACTTGATAGCTTTCCGCTTCCTGCAATCCTGTCACTTAGCAAAGTCCAGACGCTCCCAAGCACACAAAAGACAATACCATATTCAATTGCTTTTGGGTCAGACAGCATCGGAACCCAGAGATGTGTTGGTACAAATGCAAGAAAAACTGCAAGGGGTTGGAGAAGGCAGATTATCCATGCGGTAGTAAGTTTGGTCCCAAGTACAGATGTAAATATTGCAATACGAAAACTTGCGTGCAATAGCATCCCTTCTGTGATGTAGACTGGGAGAAGTGCGGGTTTTGAAAATACATAGGCAGCAAGAATTCCACAAAGAATTGTCACAAGCCACAACAGATTTCCAAATGCAGACATGTGGATTGACTTTGAATATTCCGTCTTGAGAATTTTAGGGTCAATAAACTGTGTTACTACAAGTACTGCAACCGTAATTGGAAGTGCAATAAACAAGTTATCAGTCGACTTGAAGTAATCAATGTAAGATACTGCAGCTATCACACACACAACTGCAATAGATATTGCAAGAGATACATAGTGTGATGTAGGAGTAAATGTTGTTAGCGTATACCGCTTGTGAATACGGGATACGTCGTTAGAACTTTCCGTCATGGCGAGAAGAAGAACTTCAGAATCCACGAAATTCCAATCAAAGATGCCGGTATTGCTACTACCACCTCTGGTTTTAACTTGTATCCCTTAGTCTCATCCTCGAAGAATCTTAGCAGTCCTGCGCTTGATGCGGGCAGTGGTGCAGATTTTTTGCTGCTCATACTAGTGCTGCTTTAAAGATCTTTAAATAAATACCTTTTTGTGCCTAGTGAGCCCCGAGTTTTTCCTTTATTGAAATTATCGTGGTCATTGTTTCCAAGATTTGTTTTTGCTTGCCAAGATCTTTTTCCTTTGCAAGCTCTACCGTTAGATCCAATAGTTTTTGATCCAAGTTCTCAATGGAAGAGTTGTCAGTTTTTTCTGTTTTTGTTATAATATCATCAGATTCCTCAATCACTTGTCTGCCACAGTTGATACACAGTGCGCTACCGTTTTTCATCACTCGTACGCCCTTGCAGTAGGGACAAGGATCGCCTATCAATGTGGCCCCGCTTAGCAAGAGCTCAACTGCTTTCTTTGTTAGATCTTTTGACATAAAGATAATGGATACAATCAAATAAAAAAACATAAGGGATAAACAAGGCTTAATAGTAGGATCTCGACTTTTTATTTCGAATGGCGGTAATCTGCAACACTTGCGGACTTCCTAATGATTTATGCGCCTGTGGCGAACTAGAAAAAGATCAAACACAAATTGTCGTTAGAATTGAAGAAAGACGTTTTAAAAAGAAAGGAACGATGATTGAAGGAGTAAATCCAAAGATGAATGATTTAGGAAAAGTTGTAAAAGAGTTGAAAGCTCGTTATGCTTGCGGTGGCACTGTAAAAGAAGGTTACATATTTCTCCAAGGTGATCATAGAGATACTATCAAGGCAACGCTTGTTAAGCTTGGATTTCCAGAAGCAAGTATCGAAGTCCATTGATATCAAGTCTAGAAAATTTAAATAAAATCATAAAAGCTCTTCTCATTCCATATTCAGGATTACTATCTGTAATATTCGGAGTGATGATACTGTCATTTCCAATCGGACTTTATGTCATGTACAACTCAAATGTTGGAAAAGAGATCAACTACCAATATCCCATCAATGGATTTGACATATTTTTGGGCGGGATCGGTTACAAGGTTCCAGTCTCTTTTGAGATGGGTGACGTATTCATCATAGCATGGACAATATTTCTCATTTTATTTACAATATCATATTTTGGTCCAAAGGATTCGCTTCTCAAGACCCTCTCGAACATGATGTCAAGAGAGGTAAAGCGATTTCATGGAAACGCCATGATAAACATGATGGCGTGGTTTTCAATCCTGATCTTGTTTTCTGTAATAATTGATGCGGTACAGCAAAGCTTTGGGGTGAAGATGGAACTTCCCACTTCTAGCAATGACTTGATACGGTTCTTTCAGATTGGCATGTCTCCACTGACAGAAGAAGCAGGGTTCAGGATTCTCCTAATTGGTGTGCCGCTGTTTTTGATGTATTCACATAGTGCATCATGGAAGACATTTGTCAAGTCATTATGGAGACCGTCAAAGTATCTTTCAATTTCAGATTACAAAAAACCAATGACACTCATCATAACAATCGGGTTGCTTTTTGGTGTAGCTCACATCATTTCAGATACACCGTGGAGCCCGGGAAAAGTAACACAAGCTGCAATGGCAGGAATAATAATTGGTTGGGTCTATGTAAGATATGGTCTTGCACCTGCAATTCTTGTACACTGGGCCACAAACTATTTCTTGTTTTCATATCTGTTCTTTCTCTCAGACCTTAGCCAGAGTTCGGCAATAAACGACTCATCAAATCCATTTTCAGATACCCTAGAGGTAATACTTGTTGCCACAGGAGCATTTGCAATAGCAATCAAGATCTTAGAACACATCGAAACAAGAAAGCTTGAAACAAGCCAGAGTCCATAAGTCAGCCAAGAACTTTTTTGAGCGAGTTTGCAATGGCAGTGTCAGAAAAGGATAGTATGAAATTCAGGTCAGACAGGTCATCAATGTCAAGCATTATTCTTCGAATCAGTACAAGTGAAGAGTTTGCATTTCGTTTCTCCGCAGTACTTAGATGGATCTTGTAGCTGTCCTCATCATAATGAGTCTCCATAACACAGGGTGGAGTTCGAAACAGGGCATTTGTCCCATCAAATTTTCTTGACGGTACCACAAGCACACACCTGTCAGATGTCCTCATCCGGTATAGCGTACTAATATCACCAGACTGGATCAATGGAATGTCTTGCGGAAATACTATTGTTCCCTCAAATCCTTCTTTTGTAAAATAATTGTCTGCAAGCAATACTGCACTGTTTACTCCTTGCTCAGACTCGTCATAGATTCCAATGGCCCCAAATTTTTTTCCAATGCCAAGAGCATCCTCATCCTTGCTTACAAGAACTGTTTTTTTGATAACATCAGACTTTGTTACAGAATCCAAGACGGATTCAAGCATTAGCTTACAAATTTGCTCAGTCTTTTCAGGTGACAATCCAAGACGTGTCTTGGCTCTTGAAAAAGTTTTTACAGGAATTATTGCGCCAATGCGCGAGCTAGACATGTACTTGTTTCATAATAAAAGACGCCAATGCTTCTTCATCCTTTTTGTCTTTCATCTTTATCTTGGTTTCGTAAACTTTCATGTCCAAATTTTCAATCTTTCTTGTTAGCAATCTATCCGAAGAATCAATTACCATGTGTGATGCAACCTCAGAATACATTTTTGCAAGGCCATAAACAGAAACTTCCATTCCAGCAGCTTCCATGTATTTTGTTGCAGGTCCACTGATTGCAGCGTTTCCAATGAGTGGACTTACAACTACAACTTTTTTCTTTGATTTGGATAATTCTTTTCGTATTCCTTTGATGGATAGGATTGGTCCAATGCTAGTAAGAGGATTACCAGGTGCAATTATCACCAACTTGGCATCATGTATTGCATTTACTGCTGCTGGATTCGCACGTGCCTTGTCGGCACCGACATATTTTATCCCGTCAACCTTGTCTTGTCCCTTGTACTTTACCCAATATTCCTGAAGATGAAGATCTCCCTTGGTGGTTACAATTCTTGTCTCTACACTGTTATCAGTAACTGGTATAATTTTTGTATCAATTGCAAATTTCTGGCACATCCATTCGGTGATATCAGACAGGTTCTTTCCATTCTTAAGCATGTTTGTCCTCAAGAGGTGGATTGCGGCATCCCTGTCACCAATGTTAAACCAAGTCTCTTCTCCCAGCATCTCCATCTGGCGTAAAAATCCATAAGTATCTTTTTTTATTCCCCATCCCTTGTCAGTGTCCAAGACATCTGCAAGTCCATATAGAATAGTATCAATGTCTGGACAGATGTACAATCCATACAACCAATAATTGTCACCAACATTTGATATTACAGAAATATCTCGAGTTTGAGTTGCCATACCGCGTACTAGTTTGACAGAACCTGTTCCACCTGCAAGAATTGTAATCATTTTTCTATTTGCCCCGTGAAATTAATAACTAACACCAACTAAATATTACTCTTGCCAATGCATGACATGAAAATTATCAACTTCGAAATTAATGCTAAGATTTATTACTATCCCAAGGAAAATTGTGATTCGTGACTAAGAGACTCCTTTTAGCATCAGCCGTCTTGAGTTTACTAGTCATAGGAACAGTTTCTCCGGTCCTTGCAACAGTTGATTTCAATGCATACTTGCCAATTTCCGGAAATCCAGTCACACCACAATTCAAGTTTACAAAGAATGTTGCAATTGACTATTCAAACGGTGGAAAACTAAAAGATCTTTTAAACGGCAAGAATGTGACATATTCATACTCGGGTAACTCTGGTAACAATCCAAGTATCAAAACACTCATGGAATCACTAAACACGTTACTTGCAACACAGAGAAAGACAACAGCGACATTTTCAGATTTACAAGTAGATTATCAAGTTCAAGTAAATGGTGACAGCCAGGGCGCCACCATCGATTACAAGGTAGTACTAACTCCAACACTGACAGGATACATGCTATACAAGAGCAATGGAGATACGCCCACAGTATTTGACTTATCATGGATGGGATTCAGTATGACAGACCCGGCAGTCATCTCAGCTGGAAGCCTTGGAGACTTGGACATTAACTCACCAATAGGGATAATCAAGAGCCAATTACCAGATGTTTACAACGTATTGAAAGGAACGGCTGCAGAAGCTCCTCTGAGCACAAACTTGCTAGATGCAAGTGCCCTAGTAGGATACCCAATTGAAAAGTGGAATGCCCTTTTTGACCCAGCATACACCCTTAGCGACGCAGTAGGCTTGGGATACAAAGGGCAAAAGGTAGCAGTCACCTCATTTGCATATGGACAAAGCGATCTATACCAAGGATCATTGAAGACCGCCAAAATAGATATAGATTTTACGACAGATGCCAAGTATCACTTGACAGTAATTGACAGAGCAGGCTCTGGCACACTTGATGTAGACGGACATGCAAACGGATTAGAGGTCCAAGGAGATCCAGCAATTTCAACAACTGTTGGCGCATCCGCAAACTCAGGTACTACCACAGCTCAGGGCCTATCAACCATGACAATTTACGCAATGGCAGGATTTGCAGCAGTGATAGCAGTAGGAATTTTCATATGGAGTAACAAAAAGGTGAAAGATGCGGCAAAGAGAGGAGTTGACACAAGTCCACCACCAACATACCAGTACGAAGAAAGAAAACACTGGGCAGACAAATTCGACGAAGAAAAGAAGTAAGAATTAGAAATCATTTTCCCAGTCATTTTAAAAAAATGCGTGCCAGCCGTAACCCTCCTTCTGTTTTCACGATATTTCGCTATGCGGCCTACCTAAACAAAGTGCAGCGCTTATTGTTTGATTTGGCCTTTCTCCGCGTGGGGCAGATATTTCATTCCTGTACTGGAAACCTCAGGCTTTACCATCATAGTACGCCAGGTCGGATTTTTTTCTGTGCTGTTGCCAATCATCTCTGATTATCCGTCTCCGGATCACACTTGCTGCATGGAGGGAGGAGTTTCCTCTGCCGTGGCAGTGATCGTTCACTGGCTCGCATACAATATCAAGTCAAGATTAGTTATTTTAGGATTGGGAACAGGAAAAATTAGAACTAAAAGATAGTATGCATTCCATATTTGCCAAAGATTTGTTCTTATTTACTTAGGATCTACAAGTAGAGATTTATTCTACCGCCCAGTCCTCACGAATAGATAGTCCATGGAACACGATTCGCAGGCAGGGCTTGTCCGAAGTCTCTCATTGCTTGACATAACAATGATCGGAATTGCAGCCATGATTGGAGGCGCAATCTTCAACCTAGTAGGTCCTGCAATGCACGAAGGCGGACCGGCGCTTTTGATAGTATTTCTTGCAAGTGGAATAATTAGCTTCTTCACCGCCTTGACATATGCCGAGCTTGGTTCTGCATTTCCAGAGGCAGGTGGAGGTTACAGATGGGTAAAAGAGGGCCTGCCAAGGCCAAATGCGTTCATCAGTGGCTGGATAGCTTGGTTTGCTCACATGATAGCTGGGAGTTTGTACGCAGTATCGATTGGAGACTTTTTTGGCAGCATACTAACCAGTGTTGGAGTTGCATCGCAGTATGGAGGAATTCCGCTTGAGAAAATTATTGCAATTTTATCCATCATACTTTTCACATATGTAAATTATCGAGGAGTTTCCCTTACAGGAAAGATTGGAAACGGATTAACTTTCATGCAGATAATCATAATCATCATCCTCATATCGTCTGGAGTTTATGCAATGAGTTTTGTAAACCACAACTGGACAGTAAACTTTCAGCACTTTGTTCCAAACGGAGTAACAGGATTCATCTTGGCAATGGGAATTACATTTATTGCATTTGAGGGATACGAAATAATTGTCCAAGCAGGAGAAGAGGTAAAAAATCCAAAGAAGAACATCCCAAAGGCAATCTTTCTGACGCTCGGGGTGGTAACCGCACTCTACATCGTGTTTACATTTGTCTTTATTGGAGGAATTGATTCATCAAAGATTGGAAAGGAGGTATGGCAGTTCATCGGTGATAACCAAGATGTCGGGATTGCAAAAGCTGCAGGATATCTAATTCCGTATGGGACGACGCTTGTTTTTGTGGGGGGACTTGTATCAAGTATTGCTGCACTTAGTGCGACAACATTTTCGTCAAGCCGAGTATCCTTTGCAATGGGCAGGCAATACAACTTGCCATATATTTTCAGTTCTATTCACAAAAAATACCACACACCGCATTTTGCGATAATTGCATCAGGCTTTATCATGCTGATAATGGCATCATGGTTGCCACTTGAGCAAATTGCACTTGTGGCAGGTGTCATGTTCCTGTTTTTATTCACTCAGGTAAACTGGGCCGGAATCAACATCAGACGAGTTCACGGGCACAAACTTGACTATGGATTCAAGATTCCTCTGTTTCCACTCATGCCAATAATCGGAATAATCTGTAAGGCAGGGCTTGCAATATTTTTGCTTGTATACAACCCTCTTAGCTGGGTGATTGCAATAATTTGGATACTGATTGGATTTTCAATCTACAAGTTGTACATAGCAAAAAAAGAGATAGAGCATTATGCACCACTTGTTGCAAACATTGGACCGTCAGAAAGAAAGAGTTATCGCATCATGGTTGTCTTTAACAAAAAGACAATTGAAAAGCTAGTCAAGATTGCATCCGCAATTGCAAAGGACAAGGACGGTGAGATCTCTCTTTTGAATGTAGCAACAATTCCCCTGCAAATTCCACTCTCAATGGGCCACAGGTTTGCAGAACCCATCATGAAGACATTTGATGAATTAAAAAATATGCCAGGCTTTTCAGACCATAGATATCTTGTTAGGTTATCACATGACAACACAGAGGCAATTCTTGCAACAACAGAAGAGCAAGGAATTAATCTTTTGATAATGGATTTTTTTGATCTTAAAAACAACCGAAAGCTTCTCTCGCTTGCAACATGTGACATACTTGGCGTGAGCATCAAAAAAGAGTTTGAAAAAGAACTATCCAATGTCGTGGTGTCATATGACAAGGGCAGACATTCAGATCTTGGAATCGAGATTGCGCATGCATTCTCAAACGTAATTGGAAGCAAGATACGAATCATACGCGGCGTGGTAGAATCCCCAGAGGAGGAAAGAGACATCCTGAGCAGAATAAATGAAAAAATGTTCGACCTTGATCTCCGAAAGGTACCTGTCGAAAGGGTATACCCAACAAGTTCAGAGATAACAAAAGACCTGCTTGAGAACCTGAACAAGAATCCAGAGATTGTAATTGTCGGGGCAGGAAACCAATCAGAGCAAGCATTCAGTCCGCGAACTATGGAGATTGTGGAAAAATCACAATACAGTGTCTTTGTAGTAAGGGATTCAAGGTTTTCAAGCATAAAGGCAAGGTACTTTTGGCAAATGATAGCTCCAAGGTTGAAGGAAAACCGGATAATTTACAAGGTTTATCGCAGCATTTACAAATTTAGGCCAGCCAAGAAGATTACTTCAGACGAGGAATATTTTTCATCAAAGATCTAAAAGTTCTTTATAGATATCTTCCAGTTTTTGCATAACTACAGAAATATGGATGTTGTCAGAAATTCATGAACGTATTATTAGTGATTATGGAAATAACTTCTACATTATGAGCAATATTTTGAATCATTCAACATATCACACGATTTTAATATCAAAATTATTCATGGTGAATAAATGGATATGGTAGAATACATCCTTGGTAATTTTACATTAACTGATAAGGTTCAACATATCCTACATTCAAACTTTTTAAAAAATGGCACTATAAATTTGAATCATTATATTTCGCAATCATTTTTTCACAATTCCAATCTAGAATCTGTTCAGATAGCATTCCTTTCAGTTGGAGCAATAATAGTTCTCGGCATTGTAGGAGACGCATTCTTTAGAAAAACTGGTGTCCCAGATGTGATATTTCTAATGATAACTGGTGTAATCATAGGACCAGTGCTAGGGATTGTGGACACAGGTACCATATTTAAGATTGCACCATATTTTGCTGCACTTGCCACAATCATGATATTATTTGGCGGCGGACTGACCTTGAACATTAAAAATGTCATCCATTCTGCACACTTTGCATTTTTAATTGCATTTTTAGGGTTTGCTCTTTCAGTAGCAGTCACATCAATAATTGTAGTATATGGCCTTGGATGGGATTGGATTGATGCAATACTGCTAGGCGTAATGGTTGGTGGAAGTAGTGAGGCCATAGTTTTTGGATTGATTAAAACACTACATGTATCAGATAAAACAAAAGCAATACTGGCCCTAGAATCAACCATCACATCGATAATGTCATTCATTGGGGCTTTTTTCCTCTTTGATCAGATCCAATCTAATCATTTTGTTTTTTCTAGTCTAGGTATCACTGTGGCAAAGTCTGTTTTAACTGGACTGGGTCTTGGTGTTGGTGTCGGGATTCCGTGGATGTATGTGACATCCAAGATTACTGATACAAAATATTCCTATCTGCTTACTTTGGGAATATTGTTCATGTTATTCTTTTTTGCAAATTTGTTGGGCGAATCAGGAGCATTGACAGCACTGATCTTTGGTTTAATGTATGGAAACAGGCAGTTCATTTCACACCGTCTCAAAATTAAGATGGATGGGATTTCCACTGACAATTCTTTTTATGAGCATCTTGCATTTTTGGTAAGAACATTCTTCTTTGTATTTGTGGGATTGCTAGCAAATTTTGGACAAATAGGATATATCATATTCGGGGTTGCTATTGGTATTGCACTTTATGTTTCAAGAATATCAGTAGTGAAGGTTTCTTTGACAAAGAACTTTTTACCTTTTGACAGAAAGATAATTTCATTTATGTTGCCAAGGGGACTTGCACCAGCTGTATTGGCTACTATTCCATTGACACTGGGATTGCCTCATGCTGCGGCATATCCACAAATAGTCTTCATAGTGATAATAGTATCAGTCATAATATCTACAATTACTATCAAAAAAGCACATAATGAATTGTTACAAGAGTAACAACTTGACAAATTAAAACACTGGATATGGTATCAGTGTTCTCGGATATTCTTTACCTATAATGTGCCATGATTTCTGCAAAGATATGTGTAACATCCATCTTAGACAATGTAATGAATTGTGATAGCGATATGCGCCCTTAGTTGTCTATAATTTTAAGCGCCAAAAAGTAAAAAAAATATTTACACTTCAAGACCATACTCTTGAGATATCCTTACAACATCTTCTGTTGTTTTTGCAGCCACATAGTCCTGCAGCAGATACTGGTTTAGGTCAAAAAACGTATGGCCCCACTTGAACTTGCCAAGTACCGAGTCTGCAAGCTCGCCATAGTCCATAACATACAAAGCACCCGCTATTGCTTCAGCAGTTGTAAGCTTGCCAACCTTAGAATAGTTAACAGGGTTTCCTGCAAGAAGCGGTGGAAGTTTTCTTGATAGTCCTACAAATCTTTTTAGAAACATGTTTTGTGCAAGCTCCCATGAGCAGTCAATTGCAGTGAGTGATTTTGTAAGATCCCTGTCAGTTTTCAGGACAAACTCTTTTGCAAATGGATTTAAAATCATGTCTTTTCCTGTCAGATGCTTGACACGTTTTGCAATTCCGAATTTTACAAGTTTGGCGGCAGTACACTTGGATGGATCGTCCTGCTCAAACA
>JARCRW010000063.1 GCA_029850515.1 Nitrosotalea sp.
ATTGCTGCGACAAACAGGCCCAATGCACTGGATCCTGCTCTTAGAAGGCCTGGCAGGTTTGACAGAGAAATTGAGATTAAAGTTCCTGACAAAAAAGGAAGGTTAGAGATTTTATTAATTCATACAAGAAACATGCCTCTAAACGAAGATATCAATTTGGAAAAAATTGCAGGATCTAGCCACGGATATGTGGGAGCTGATTTAGAATATCTCTGCAAGGAAGCTGCAATGAAATGTTTGAGAAGATTGTTGCCTGAAATTAATTTGTCTGATGAAAAAATTCCTCCGGAAACTTTGGATAAGCTAATTGTAAACTCTGAGGATTATCAACTCGCATTCCGAGATGTTACCCCCGCAGGAATGCGTGAGGTATACATTGAGACACCTGATATTAAATGGGGTGAGATTGGCGGGCTTGAAAATGTAAAGCGCGAACTCCAAGAGGCAGTAGAATGGCCCATGAAATATCCTAATCTTTACGCACAGCTTGGATATAGAATGCCACGAGGCATCTTGTTACATGGTCCAAGTGGAACAGGCAAGACACTGTTGGCAAAAGCAGTTGCAACAGAGAGTGAGGCAAACTTCATCTCAGTAAAGGGCCCAGAATTATTATCTAAATGGATAGGCGAGTCTGAACGGGGAATCCGAGAAATATTCAGAAGGGCAAGACAATCATCACCATGTGTGATATTTTTCGATGAGATTGATTCTATTGCACCAGTTAGGGGGATGGGTGAGAGTGCAACTACAGAAAAAGTTGTCAGCCAATTACTCACCGAGATGGATGGAATCACTTCACTTAATGGTGTAGTGGTAATTGCTGCTACAAATAGGGCAGACATGATTGATTCTGCACTGCTCCGACCAGGAAGATTTGACAAAATTATTCTAGTTCCAATTCCAGATAAGGCGGGAAGACTCAAGATATTGGAGATAAGCTCTATAAATATTCCAATTGAAAAAGAGATGGGAACACCAAATGGACTAAATCCGGATTATGTTGATCTGGCAAAGATTGCCGAGATGACTGATGGCATGAGTGGGGCAGATGTTGCTGCTATTGCAAATACTGCCGCATCTATTGTATTGCATAACTTTGTTGAAAAATATCCTGATCCCAAAGATGCAGAAAAACAAGTGGATGTCGCAAAAGTAAAGATGAAAGACTTTGAGGAAGCAGTAAAGAAAGTCAAGATCCAAAAAGAACTAAAGATTGGACAAAAGGTAACCGTATCACACTTTAGGTAATTTTCTAACAAAAAATTACAATGTAATTTTTACCAAATAGTTTTGTATAAAACACTATGATGTGATTTTTTTTGGATCTAGTCTTCAGTCAGATCAGGCTTTGTCTTTTTGTCTGGAACCTGAATGTCTAAGAGTTCTCGTAATCCTTTGTATCTATTTCGTATGGTTACTTCTGTTACTCCAGCTGCTATTGCAATTACTTTCTGAGTTGTACTGTCTCCATGTATTGCACATGATAGGTATAGTGCAGCAGCTGCAAGACCCATTGGATCTTTTCCTGCAGAGATCTCTTTTTTATTTGCCTGTTCTAAAATCTTAAGCGCCTCTCGTTTTACTTTCTCACTAAGGCCAGATTCGCTTGCAATTCTGGACATGCATTTTATTGGATCCAATACTGGCATTGTCATATCAAGCTCTTGTAATAATAATCTGTAACACCTTGAAACATCTTTCTTTTTTACATTGATTCTCTTTGCAACCTCGTTTAATGTTCTTGGAGTGCCAGTCTCTCTACATGACAAGTATAGAGCAGCTGCAATTAATCCTGGGATTGACCTGCCCTTTGCAAGTCCTTTTTCTAATGCTTTTCTGTAAATGTATGCAGTTTTTTCTACAACTGCATCTGATAATGCAAGTTTGTCTTTTAGTCTGCTAAGCTCACTGAATGCCTGTCTGCAATTTCTTTCAGTTGCTTCATGAACTTGGCTTCTGCTGTCCCATGTTCTAAGGCGGGTGATTGTATTTTTCATTGATGCTGACAAGGGTTTGCCAGTAGAGTCCTTGTTTGCTTGCCCAATTACTGTTGCAAGTCCCATGTCATGCATTGCAAGAGATGTTGGAACACCTGTTCTGGCTCTGTCTTCGAACTGTTCTTTTGAAAATGACTGCCTTTCAGGACCCAAGTCGTTTATAATCTCGTTTATCACTAATCCACATCCTCCACAAAATCGCTCGCCTGTAGTGCCATCTGTTAGCATCTTTGCTTTTCCACATCTAGCACACCTTGAATTCATCTCTGAGCCTTGTACTGTCATCAATAACACACATGTCCAGCTTTTATCAAATAATAACCCAGCTATTTTCAGATAAATCGGTGAAATCCATCGTTTCTCTCTGATAATCTAGACCTAATCTAGGCATAAAGGAATTCTGATGGTACTAGCCAAGTTTCTTGATAGTCTAAATTTTTGTCAACTAGGAGTATTCCAAGTTTGTATTTTTTTGCCATGTCTATTATGAAATCTGAAAGTGCACTCTTTTGCAGGATGTAGGGCAATTCTTGGATGTCTGTAGCCAGTAACACTCTGGTGCTTGGCATCTCTTTTTTGACACCGAAAATGTCTTTTTGAATTTCTAATATGGATTGTCGCGTGATTTCAGGCTGGATCAAGACTGTAATTGTTCTTTTTTCTTTTCTTGCCACCAGATCAAATCTGTATTGAGGATCAAAATCTGAGTTGGATGCGTCATATTTCGCATGCCACTGCATGTCCATGAGATAATCTGCTACAATGTCTTGAATCATGCCAATCTCGAGCAAGTCTCTTGTAAATTCGACCCTCTTGTGTGCTCTTAGCAATGATTTGAAATACTTGTCAATAGCCTGTTTAGAATACTTTGACATTTTTTCCTTCATGAAAATTGAATTGAGAAGCAGCTTGTTCTCTTGGTATGTACTAAATGGGTCTGACTCTTTATCTTCCAATGATGACTTGTTACATATCTGGTAATTAATCGCTCGCCACCCTAAATCCATATAAACTCTGGAGATGCTAGCGGAGCTCAGAGATAAGGTATTAATCATAAAAGGTCAAATGACTAGTGTGGATTTTGTCCAAAAGGGCGAGCCTGATGTCTCAAAGCCGCTCTTGATTGCAGCCATGCAAGACATGGGTGATGTTGGAAGCATTGTGATTGATTTTATTAATTCAAATCTGAATACATCGGTGTTTCGTGAAGTACAGCCATCATATCCTGCATATGTGATTGACAATGGAGGATACATTGACATTCCAGAAGAAAAGTGGGATTATAGATATGCAAAAGACATCATCGTGTTTGGAGGGGGTTCTGGCCAACCCTCTTCTACAGAAGAGCTAAACGTGTTGTGCCAAGATGTAATCAATATTGCAAAAAAATATTCTGTACGGTTCATATACACACTTGGAGGCTTTCACACAAAAAATCCAATTGAGGGAGAACCCAAAACATTTGTCACTACTACATCAAAAGAACTCACAGAACAGGTGAGAAAACTTGGAATATTGACCACGCCTGAGGCCTCTATCATTACTGGATTCAATGGACTGATACTAGGGTTTGCAAAAATGAATGGCATACAAGGAATTGGACTGTATGCAGAATTGAACCAGCCCAAGCTTCCACAGTATAGGTCTTCAAAGAGCATAATCAAGACACTCGAAAAGATGACTTATCGCAGATTTGGTGATACTTCTGAGTTTGACTCTATGGCAAAAGATGTTGAATCGCGCAGTCATGGAAAACGTTTTGATCCTGATCAAAGCTATTCCGATTGATCTAATAAAATGAGAGGAATTTTTCCAACTTGCTGTATGTTTACAGATGCATTGGTCTGAGTCTTGTAATTGCAACTATTGCTACAATGGAGACTGCTAAAACTATGGCAGCTATTGGTCCAAATTCTGGCACTACAGTTGTTCCAACGATGGAAATGTTTTCAGAGAGTGGAGTGATTGGTATTGATACTAATGTGTCTCCGGACTCGTTAGTTGTAGTATAGTTTGTTATTATCTGACCGTCTTCAAAAACTCCGATAAATGGACCGCTAATCAATCCAGTTGGCAGTTTTAGAACCAATGTACTGTTTGTGTCAGCCTTGCCTACGAGAACAAAGTCAACGGACTTGTCTTTTACACTAACTGATGAGCTCACTATATTCTTCACAGAAGAATATTGTACATCAAATGTTGTTGCTCCGTCTCCCGCATCTTTTCCAACCCCTGAAATAGTCTTGTTGTACTCTTGGGCAAAGGAGGATGTTACCATTGGAGCAAGTAAAATCACGATTGCTGCAACAATTACTATCTTGAGCATGACTGGAATCTTGTTATTTGACTAGTTAATGAATTTGGCTAATTATTTTAACCAATGGGTGGGAATCTCCCACTCTGGATATCATCCATGACTCTCTTTTGATGACATTTTTATGCTGTTTGTATAACTCAAGCCAGAAAAGTGGAATGCATGCTTATCAAGTTAATGATGTACTATCTGTTGCAATACGTGCAGAGTATGAAAGATAGGTCTTGCTAGAAAAAGTGGTTCTCCTGCATGTTTGAAACCAGATGGCGTTGGACTGTTAATACTTCATGGATGGACACGAATCTGCAAATCACACGCTAGTTTGTCATACGAAATCTTTCGATAAAAAATTGAGTGGTGCCATTGCAATTGTTGTAGATGTACCTCATCATGTATGCGCTGTTTTATTGATGACAAGTATGATACTAACTATTTATAGTAGTAATGCTATAATATTATAGTATGTATACTATAGGTGAGTAAAATGGACGAAACCACGCTCCGAATACTTGACATTCTCTCAAGAGAAATAGGAAATCCGCTTTCTATTAATGAATTGACACAGAAAATTGAAAAAATTTACGGTACAGCTCACTATGTCAACATTTACGACAAGATATCTTTGCTAGCAAATGAAAACATCATTATGCTGACCAAAACAGGAAGGTCCTCAATAGCTACCATGAACTTTGAAAATTATCTCTTAATTGATCTTCTCTCAGAAATTGAGCTTAAAAGAAAACAGAATTTTCTAAAAAATAAACCTGAAGTGCAGGTGGTTCTCATGGAGATTGATACCTGTCTGCATGATATACAACTTGTAAGATCTATTACCATGATCAATCCTGAGAAGAACACAAAGCTAAATAGAATAGAGCTGGTAATTCACATGAAAAAATCAGATGATAGGAAAGTAATACAAAAAACAAAGATTGCAATACATATGATAATGGAGAATTTACAAAAGATACACAACATAAAGGTAGACTGTCTAGTGTTGGAAAGTGAAACATTTCTTGATCTGCTAAAATCAAACGAAGTCAATCCGTTGCGGGAGATGCTGTACAACAAGATAGTTGTACTATATCCTCAGGATTTCTGGATTGAGATAAGAAACATCATTGGATCTGGAATAAAGATAAAACTTGAGGAAGGAGAAACAAATCCTGCCAAGATGGCAGAACGAGATCTTGTATACAACCTTACACGATTTGGATATGCAGAATTTGGACCGCAGATAAAATCGGGAAGGCTAGTTTGCATAGAGTATGTTATATCTACCATATTGTTTCACAATGATGCAAGGAGAACTGGTGCAATTCCAGTGATGCTTGCAAAAAATGCCAAGAAAACGAACTATGATATTATTTTGTTTCTCTCAAGAAAATATGGCTATGCAGAAAAAATGCTTGGAATACTGAGAGCACTGAGGAACCTGGCTGCTTACATGAAAGCCATAGTAGATGAGCCAATAAATTTGCTTAATATCCTGAATATAGAAGAGATCAAGGCAGACCAGAAGAGCATCAAGGAGGCAATGAGGTTGTACAATGTCGTCTGAATTGAATAACTCCAAACTGCTTGACTTTCTTGAAGAACTTGACAAGGAACTTGATGGAAAAATCACTGTGGTGGCAGTAGGTGGAACAGCCATGACACTGCTTGGCATCAAACCATCTACCATAGACGTTGATTTTAACATGCCTGGGGAGGATTTTGAAAAATTCAAGCGGATCCTAGGCATGATTCCGCACGGTTTCAAGGTTGACACCTACAAAGATGGAGTAGTGTTCAGCCAAATTCTTCCTGCAGACTATATTGCCAAGAGCATGCTAGTAAAAACGAAATTGAAAAACATCACTTTGAAAGCCCTGTCACCAATTGATATTATAGTTACAAAGATTGGTAGACTTGATGGCAGAGACAAGGATGACATTGAGGCATGCATCAGAAAATTCCAGATTACAAAAAACCAAATCATAAAGCGTGCAAAACAGATCCAATATGTTGGACGGGAAGAAAACTATGAAATCAATTTGAATCATGTCTTGAAGAAATCTTTCATGGTGGATGAAAAGTAATTTGAGAGTAAAATATGAACAATAACGATGAAGATGAAATTGTTGACAAAATAGAAAAGGCAACAATTGCTGACGCAAAAGAAATACTTGCACTTCAAAAATTAGCATATGAAAGTGAGGCCAAACTGTATAATGATTTTGACATTCCACCAATGGTTCAGACTTTGAAAAGCATAATAGATGATTTTGGGTGTAAAATATTTCTTAAAGCCACCTTGAATGATAAAATAATAGGTTCTGCAAGGGCGTTTGTACAGGAAGGAACTTGTCATGTGGGACGACTCATGGTACACCCTGACTTTCAAAATCAAGGAATTGGAGCAAAACTAGTAAATGCAATGGAAAATGTCTTTAAAGATTCTAAGAGATTTGAATTATTCACAGGAAATAAAAGTACAAAAAATATCACTCTTTATAGCAAGCTTGGTTATAAAATATTTAAAACCGAGAAAGTTACTGATCAGATTTCTTTGACATATTTGGAAAAAATAAAATGAAAACTCTGCATCTTTCAATAAGGAGTTTCGGTACTCTTACAACTATCCTGGCGGTAACCTCCGGATCCACTACTGATTTTTCAGTTAAATGTAATGGATCAAACTAATACACTAGTACTCATCTGGCACCATTTTTGTTGAAAAATTGAAAGATTTTACTTGCAAATTTTGTCAAAAAGCCAAGATTGAACTATATTTGCTATTCTGTTTTTAGGTATATGTCAAAATATAATTGAAAAGACTGACAGTACTAGTTTAGTGAAATCGCGAATTTCTTTGAAGCTTCAAGCAGATTTTTGATGTCTGACTCTGAGTGTACATATGATATGGCCCCCAGTTTTCCAGGAAGGAAAAATATTCGATTCTTTGCAATCAGCTCAAAATGATATTTCTTGAGCATTTCTGTATTGCACCTCGCTGCTTCTTCTGCATTTGTGACCCGAGTTATCCCATTTGCAAGAAAATGTGGCATAAAAAGAGAGCCCATGCCGGTGACTATTGCCTTGTCTTGAAATATTTTTGACAATCCATTTCGTACATCTTCTCCTAACCTTCCAATTTTTTTGTAGACTGGACCAGAATTTTTCTTTAAAAATTTCAGCATTGTTTTTCCAGACATCATTGTCATTGGATTTGCAGAAAATGTTCCGCCTCCTATGTATGATCTATCTTGTCTATTGTTTGATTTTGTATCCGTTACTTTCATAACTTCTTCTTTTCCACAAATAACCCCAATTGGAAATCCTCCACCAACAATTTTTCCCAGTGTTACAATGTCCGGGTTAAGGCCCATTGTGTTGTAAAGGCATCCAAACCTGAACCTGAATCCTGTTACAATCTCGTCTAAAATAAAAAGCGCATTGATACTGTGAATAAATTCCTGAATTCCTACCAGATATTCTTTTGTTGCAGGTATGCAGCCTGCACCGCCAAGTATGGGTTCTATTATGATGCCTGCCAAATCATTTTTTACTGACTCTAAAATTGAAATGGATTTTTCTAAATCATTGTATGGGATTGAAACAATATGTGCTTCATCTACAAGTCCCGCACTTTCTGATTGGTCAAACGGGTAATTGACTGATTTTAGAAGATCAGTTGTGTATCCATGCCATCCTCCGTCAATTTTTGCAATTATTTTTTTTCCAGTCTTTGCCCTTGCAATTCTTGCTGCATACATGGTAGCCTCAGTACCAGTTGAGACATAACGAATTTTTTCTGCAACTGGAACTGCTTTATGTATTACCTCGGAAAATTCTATAGTGTTCTCATTTACAGTTCCATGCATCCAGCAATTGTTTACCTGTTTTTTGACCTTCTCTGCAATTTTTGGAGCTGCATGTCCTAGAATCAAACTCCAGTGACCCATCCAATAATCTGTATACTTGTTGCCATCTACGTCTATGAGGTACTTACCTCTTGCAGATTTTGTGACAAATGGATATGGCTCAAAAAATCGTATGTTGTGTGAC
>JARCRW010000064.1 GCA_029850515.1 Nitrosotalea sp.
AAGTACAACTGTTTACCCTGGTACTGCTGCAAGTGGCTCTACTCAGCAGGTGACACTTCAGATAAACTATCAAAATGCGTGGGGCAAACTTTTGACTAGCACAATTAGTACAGGACTTGTCATAGCACCCAATCCTCCCCAGTCTCTTAACTTGTCATATCTTGGAAATACTACGACTCCTGTAATCACTGCAGCCATGCTAGATGATCTGAATTTTGCAGTTGCGAATAACAGTACTGATACAATGTCTAACATCCTAATCTCTCTTGTACCGCAATCAACTTCGGTCTCTGTGGTGGGTCCATCTACTTGGACAATACAAAACTTGGCACCCGGAGAAAGACAGGTACTTACAACTAGGGTGTATGCTGCAAACACCTTGATTGCCACCCCTACTTCTTTTACATTAACTGCTAACTATGTCTCAAAAGGTCAATCACAAACAAATTCTCTTACTCTTGGAACTTTTGTTGTTGGTGACATTAGACTCCAAATTTATGATCTATCACTGACTACCTCTGGTGGTACTTCTAGCCTTGTTGGTAATTTACTCAATCAAGGCAGTACAACTGCATTATTTACTACCGCACAACTTGCGCCTTCTCAACTCACAAGTGCAATGAAAGCTGCGAGAATGGCAAATTCCACAAATAATACTGGATCTAACAGTGGTAATCCCAATCAAGGTGGTCAAGGATTCCAAGGTGGTCAAGGAGGTCAAGGAGGCCAAGGATTCCGTGGTGGTCAAGGACATGGTGGTCAAGGAGGATCAAGTTTAACACAACAATTCATAGGAGATCTTTCACCTGATTCTCCAATTCCAATTAGTATACCAATTAGGGGGATCAATTATTTGTCACCAGGAATGTATCAGGTAGCATTCAAAGTAACATATGCTGATGACTTGAAGAATTTTCATACTGTCCTAGTAAATGGAACAGTCAATATTGCGCGTAGTCCTCCGGTCAATACATCTGCGACCCAGCATACTCTGATTGACAGTATTCCTCTACCCGTACTTGTTGGAGCGCCAATTGCAGCAGTAGCAGCAATTGTATTTCTAGTAAAAAGAAAAAAATCAGCAAAGAAAAAATTGAAATTGTTGACACAGGGAGACACTGACATCGTCTCAATATTTGACAGTACAAAAAAGAAAGAAAATGAATCCTAAGGATCTTTTTTTGCTGTCATTTGAGGCACTAGTTGACAGAAAGGTGAGAACACTTCTTACTATTCTGATGGTTGTACTGGGAAGTAGTCTTGTTGTTGTATTGAATGGTTTGAGTGCAGGCCAAGCTGCATTTTTGGAAAAACAATTTAATACGTTGGCTGCCAATGTTATTTTTGTAAGCAGTGGACAACGTGGATTTCGAGATGCTTCTGCAGGAAATGCGTTGATAATCAATAATGTCATTATAGAAAAAATGAAGTCTCTACCATTGATATCTGATGTAATACCTGAATATGCTGGCTCAATAACGATGAATTCTCAAGGAAACACTGAGCGAGCATCTGTCACTTCGATTGATCCAACAAAATTGACTGTGGTATTACCTAATCTTGAATATGTTGATGGTTCTACAGTAAAACCAAACGATCGATCTGCTGCTATTGTAGGGGATACAATAGTGAATCCTCCAGGTGCTGCCAACGCCTTTGTTACGCTTGGCCAGACAATTGTAGCTACATCTACATATTCAGATGGAAATGGAAAGACCATAACGGTAACAAAGAATTTTGTAATTTCAGGAATTTTAAAACCATCTGGTAATAGTAGAATAGATAATTCGGTCATCATTAATCTTGATGCGGGAAATGATTTGTTGCACAAGCTAAACAAGTATGATAGTGTGATAGTTGCAGCAACAACCCCTGATGATGTTGATACTGTACAACAAGAATTGACATCTACATTTGGAAAAACTCTTGGAGCGACAACACCAAAAGCGATTATGGCGGTAAGACAGCAGGCTGCAAGTGGTAACGCTGCCTTTATTCTAATGGTGGGAATTATTGCGCTTGTTGTAGGTGCAGTTGGTATTGTTACTACTTTGTATAATTCAGTCACAGAACGAGTTAGAGAAATAGGTACCATGAAAGCAATAGGTGCACAAAATACTACAATTCTTGCACTTTTTCTGGTGGAAGCAGCTTTGATAGGGATACTAGGTGCCTCATTGGGGTTGCTCATAGGTATTGGTGGAGGCTATATCATGAGTATTGCAACAACCACCTCTCCTGCGGGAGGAGGTCCAGCTGTGCACATACCTCCAATCTTTATTCCAATGGATTTGATCAAAGTCTGGCTACTTTCTTTGTCACTAAGTGTTATAGCTGGAATGTATCCTGCATGGAAAGCATCAAAGTTGTCTCCAATGGTTGCACTACGAAGAGAATAAAATTTTAGACACTATATACTCGTGACTTTTTTCCATGAGCGAATACTAGATCCAAACTTTGCAGACCCATGAAAAACTATGACATGTGCAAGTTTTGAACGATGAGTGTACTGACATTCTTTTCCTTTTTATTTTTCAAACTCGTCACATTTACATAGTATGATTAAATGTGTGACCATCTTTGTAAGTAATTTCTATGGCCATCTCTTGGTTGATGAAAATGAAATAACTTCAATATGGAAAAATCATTAAAAATATAGACTATGACGCACTAAAGTCTCTAGTCCAGTTTGAATATTCTTGGATCATACTTGGACTGACACTAGGTCTCCTTTTTTTGATTGTCCTTTTAAAATCATCCATGGTGATATCACGTAGTTGTACGTGTGTAAGATCTGTGTTCCCTCTGGATTCAGCTAGGCTGAAAAACTCATCTATTACAGATAGCTGAACTGATTGACAAATATCTCTTATATCACTTGCACTGTAACCATCTATTAATTGTGCAAGTTGTGATGCTTCTACCGAAGAATCTTTTTTTAGTTTTGATAAATATGACGAAAATAAATTTTGTCTAGTTTCTAATGCAGGGAGGGGTATGTAAATTCTTTTTGAAAATCTCCTGAGAAATGCCCAATCTAATTTCCAAGGTTTGTTAGTAGCTGCAATTACATATGTTTGAAGATTTTTCCCTTTGTCATTTACCCCATCCATTTCTGTGAGGAATTGATTTTTTACCCTGATCTCTCCACCGTTTTCATTCTGTGAATTACCAAGGAGCGAATCTACCTCATCTATCAACATGATTACTGGTACATTCTCTTTTTTAGATGAATCTCGTGCCATGTGGAATAACTGGGATACATTTTTCTCAGCATCCCCTAACCACTTGCTCATCATTGATGCTGCATCTACATTTATGAAATAACCCTCAATTTCACTGGCGGTCGCTGCAGCAAGCATTGTTTTTCCGCATCCTGGTGGTCCATACAGAAGAATTCCTCGAGGCCATCCGAGAGTAAAAAGTTCTGGTTTTTTAGCAGGATATACGATGGATTCACGCAGTGCTATTTTTACATCCTCTAATCCTATCACTTCTTTCCAACTCACATTTGGTTTTTCCTTTATGATCATATTTTCAAGATTGTTGTTAGACACAGTTTGATTGGAACTGCCATGATCTGAAGAATTGCCATGATTGTTGCCATTTTGAGAAAAACTGTCAGATGGAAGGCGTAATTCGGTTATTCTCTTTTTATATTGCTCGCAATGTTGCTCATAAACTGGATTCAGTGTATTATCTGGAAATAATTGGATTAATTTTACTAGTGCATCAATAGCTCTTTGGTAGCTAGCTGCTGCTGTACTCTTGTCTCCTTGACCGTCTTGTATTATGGCCTCTGCCGCATATTTTCCTGCTGCTCCTTCTAATGCTTGGGCTGCAGCACTCATGAGGACATCGATATATATTCTAAAATTTACAAGGTATTGTATACTGTAAAATCGTGTGATTCTATTAGTTAAATTAATTAAAGTATTTTTCGTCTAATCGTTATTTTTGTATTACATTATTCATACAACATGTCATACTAATGCTAAAAAACTAGAGCAGAAAAGGCTGCGATATGTTCTGTCATACATATTATAATACTGGGTTATACTGTAGTGAAAGGATATAGATTTGGAGCCGCTTGAATTTTGTGATGTTTGTTTTCGGAGGGGAAAACCCAATCTTTGTGAAACATACAAGAATACATTCACTAAAATCAATTCATTACAATTTTCCCAAAAAACTAGGTTGGACAGGATTCTTACCAGATTAGAGATAAGACCACGTTCAGTTGATAAGCGATGGACATTGATTATTCCATCGGACAAACGCAAGGAGTTTCTTGATTCTTTGTGGGGAGTAAATGTCACAGTGCATACGTTAGAGGACCATGTCAAGGTCATAACGCAACTCTACAAACCAGAGGTGAGAAAATTAGGTGATAGGGAACAAATCGAGCTTCCAACGCCGGAATCATGGGAAGAATTTGATCCCAAATCCAGAGACTGGACCACTCTCAAAGTTGTTACAAAAAAAGAAAAATTCTATGCTCAGGTAAATCTGGGAAATGTACTCAAGTGCTCAAGCTTTGAAGGAACAACATATTTTCGTACTTACCTAAATGCTGATACTCCAATGCTTACTCCTATGGAAAAACGCGCGGTATACAATATAGTGTCTACCATGGCTGAACCTATTACAGCTATCTGGAAGCATGATGATGGTGGACAGCGTGGATTTATTGGATATGATCAGTTGCCAAACATACCGGATGAAATTTTCAATGTCTTGCGAAGACTGGCAACTGTAGATAAGAGGGTTCCAGATACCATGATATTTGAAAACAATGATTTTGAATTGGTAAAAACGGTACTAGGTTGTATCAAGATTGAACTGATCATGTCTTCTGAAACAATAACTACCCTATCGGATAAAAAATCTGATGTTCCGATACTCATTGAAGAGATACAAAAAGATCGTCTCCAAGTTATGTTAAATATAATTAAAGAAATGGGTGGTAAAATCGAGGTTGAAAAAGACAGCCTCACTGTATCAGGTACACGTGGATTGGTAAAGATAACCTTTGTAGATAATGACAAGAGCACACAAGACGGCAATATGATGAAAATCTCTGTGTCTGCCCTTGAAGACCCACCAAGATTTGCAGAGATATTAGTCATGGTGAAAAAAAGACTCGGCCTTCTTGACTTACCACTTGAGAATGTACTTAGTCAACACTGGCCAATAATTTCAGATACTGATTTACAATATGTGATACAGACTGCAATCTCGTGGTGGTCAAGTAATCCTGTGTTGGCTGTGAAAATAATTGGTGATACCGAAAAATTTTCCAAAGTAAAAGAATGGAACACAAAAATCAAGGAAGGCAAGATCCGTTCTACCCTTGACACCATAACACTAGGAAAGATAGTGAAACAAAAGGAATCAAATCAACTCACAAAATGATCTGTAGTGAATTTCATAAAAAAATAAAATATGAAAATTTAGAGTATCTGTATATTTG
>JARCRW010000065.1 GCA_029850515.1 Nitrosotalea sp.
CTTGCAGACTGTATACAACGAATTTCACAGCTAGTGACTGACTTTGAAGAAATAAAAGAACTTGACATGAATCCTGTTCTTGTATTTGAAAAAGGCAAGGGCTGCAAAGTTGTCGACGTAAGAATCGGACTTGCTTAGAAAGCAACAATTTTGTTATAATATTTATATTACTTGCAAAGGGTACTAGCAGATATGCCAATTAAGACAGCCGCTGAGTATATCCAAAGTCTCAGAGGCCGTGACATGAAAGTTTACCTTTTTGGCGAACTTGTAAAAGAGCCTGTAGATCACCCAATGATTAGACCCTCGATAAACGCAGTAGCAGAAACATATGATCTGGCAGAAAAGGAAGCCGAGATGGCAACTGCAAAATCATCCATTACTGGCTTGCAAGTTAACAGATTTTTGCACATTGCTGAGAGCGCAGATGATTTGGTGAACCAAAATAAAATGCAGAGAAAACTTGGTCAACTCACAGGAACATGCTTTCAAAGATGTGTAGGAATGGATGCGCTAAACTCGTTATATTCTGTTACTTTTGAAATTGATGAAAAACACAAGACCAACTATCATAAACGACTAGTCGATTTTATCAAGATGATCCAGCAAGAGAATTTTGTTATTGGCGGCGCCATGACTGATCCAAAGGGAGACAGAAGCAAGGCACCACATCAACAAGAAGATCCAGACGTATTCTTGCATGTGGTAGAAAAAAATGACAAGGGAATATTTGTTACAGGTGCCAAGGCTCACCAGACTGGTTGCATCAACTCACACTGGATAATAGTCATGCCCACAATGAGATTGCTGGAAGGTGACAAGGATTATGCGGTGGTCGGTGCAATGCCTGCCGATTCTCCTGGAATAACATACATCTACGGACGCCAATCATGTGACACAAGAAGCATGGAAGACGGAGACATTGATTCAGGAAACGCAAAATTTGCAGGTCAAGAGGCCCTTATGGTTTTTGATCGGGTGTTTATTCCATGGGATAAGGTATTCATGTTTGGAGAGTATGAATTTGCTGCAATGCTTGTAGAACGATTTACTTGCTATCACAGAAGAAGCTATGTGTGCAAGACAGGCTTGGGAGATGTTTTAATCGGTGCGGCTGCATCAATTGCTGATTACAACGGTGTACCTGATGTTTCTCACATACGGGACAAGCTGGTGGAAATGACCCATCTCAATGAAACAATATATGCAACTGGTATTGCGTCATCGTCTCAAGCCCATCGCACCAAGTCTGGTGTCTGGCTCAACGATGACATGCTGGCAAATGTTACCAAGCATAATGTGACTAGATTCCCGTATGAAATAGGCAGGCTGGCACAAGATATTGCAGGTGGCCTTGTTGTCACTCTTCCATCTGAAAAAGATTTGAAAAATCCAACAACCGGTCCTATGCTGAAAAAATATCTCAGAGGACGAAAAGGAGTTGATGTGGAAAACAGGATTAGAATATTGAGACTGATTGAAAATATGACACTGGGCAGAAATGCAGTAGGATATCTGACCGAGTCAATGCATGGTGCAGGTTCCCCACAGGCCCAGAGAATACAGATTGCACGCCAAATGCAGCTTGGATACAAGAAAAAACTAGCTAAAAATCTTGCAAGCATTAAAGAAAATTCAGAATCAGAATCTGAGCAATCAGATTACTTTGAGCGCGTATTCAAGATACGAAAATAACAAATTTACTTGTCTAAATCTTTGTTCTGCGACTCGTTGTTTGTTTTGGGTTCAAGTGCGTCTGAATCATTTATGAGATATGATTTGTCATTTGACAAACTGCTGTCTGTACTGGTCCCTGACTTGTCTGAATTTGTCTTGTCATCACCTGACAAAATGTCTGCAGATTTTGGCTTGCCAAATTGTTTTACAAGCATGATTCCTACAATTACAGCTATTATGATGTAATTGATGGGGGGCGTGAGTATTCTTGTCACATACCCTATCTGCGGTACGACATAGACAACTTTTCCGATATAGTTCTCTTTTGTTATCGGATAGTCAACTCCGGGTATGGACCCAGGATTTGCATCTCCCTTTGTCCTGATTATGAGAGGATTCTGGTTTAACATCTCGGCCACGCGATGAACTATGACCTTGTCCTCCGATGGCGCATGGAAAACTATAATGTCACCAACTTTTAATTGATCAAAAGCTACATGTCCCTGGACAACAATGACATCAAAGATTTCCAAGTTTGGTATCATGCTTCCACTTGATACGACATAAAATGGATTTTCTGTTCCAAACGCTACTCGAAGACCAATCCAAATTATTGCAATGCCGATTGCCACTATTATGATATCCTTTACAATGCCTGACTTGAGGGAAAGTTTTTCCAATTATCCTAATTTCTCCAAAATCGTAAGATAAATCTTGCTTAACAATGGTGACTTACTTTAACTTGTTACCACAGCTTTCGCAGAACTTGGAACCTTGACTATTTGTGTAATTGCACTTGATGCATTTTAAATTATTTTCAGCAAGCAAGCTCCCAAGCAATACAATCTCGCCAATTTTTCGTATGTCATCCCACTTTATTGTGACATCTGTTCCATCATTTCTTGTCACAACCAGTACTATGCTTGACTGATCTGGCTGGATGCCCATCTCTTTGACAACTCCAACCTTTCTTGCTTCGGTGTCATAAACTCCTAGACCTGTAATGGAACTGAATGTCTTTACACTAGATGTTTTTGGCTGCTCTTGTAATTGGACGCTCTGAGCTGGCGGTGCTGCAACATTTGTGTTAGTGACAGGTATTGCAGCTCCAACTGATGCTGTCTCATCGGGCTTGCTAAAGTTTCTGTATTCTGCAAGAATTGAACCACATGTTGTACACATGTATTGTCCCTTCTCAAGAAGAACAAGATTTTCTGCCACTATCTCATTTGGATTTTCATATTCTATCTTCGGACTTCCCTCATATTCTCTCTCACATGTATTGCAGTAATATTTGGAAATTTTTTCTGAATCAAGACGGCCAACTGGAGCAAGAAACAAGTCTGGCCCTCCAAGGTTGCCCTTTCTTTGTTGATCGTCGTTAACTGTTGCCATTATGAAACCTCCAGATCCTCGCAGTTTTTTTAATCGAAGTTCACTGCTCATGCTTTAATCTACATAAATCTCAGATAATATGTATATCATTTTGATGGGTCAAATCTATACCACATATCGGAGCAAGAGATTATACAATTTCCAAAAATAATGGAAATTTTTTCAATATTTTGGAAAGAGTTATTAGAGCCAGACGGCTACATTAAACAAAAATTGACGGAAATAGGTGATCGAACTTTTCTCTGTCGTTTCAATAAAAAGATGAATAAACTTGGCAAAATTTGAAGAATTAGGACTAAAGGATACCATACTCACTGCTCTTAATGAAATGGGTTTTCGCGAACCGTTTCCTATCCAGGCAGGAGCTATTCCAGTACTTCTTTCAGGTCAGGATGTGATAGGTCAGGCGCATACCGGAACAGGAAAGACAGCTGCATTTTCGCTACCAATAATACAAAACGTCATTCCAAAAGGTGGGGTGCAGGCACTCATCATTGCTCCAACAAGAGAGCTTGCAGTGCAGATATCTGATGAGATTGTAAAATTTTCAAGGCACTCTGGAATTCGTAGTGTAACAATCTATGGCGGCCAGAGCATGAATATACAACTCCAAGAACTTCATAGGGGAGTGGAGATTGTAGTGGCAACTCCTGGGCGTCTTATTGATCACATCAAGCGCGGTTCTATAAAACTACAAAAAGTAAAGTGGGTTATACTTGATGAAGCAGACACCATGCTTGACATGGGATTCATTGAGGATATCAAATTCATCTTGGACTTGGTTCCAGAAGATCACATCAACGCACTATTTTCTGCTACCATGCCTGCTGCAATCTTGATGCTTGCAGAAAAATACATGAAAAATCCACAAAAAATATTCATCGATTCAGATGATCTAAGTGGAGAGGGAATCGAGCAAGCATTTCTTGTAATAAAAGACAGAGAAAAAACAGATTATCTTTTTAAATTCATAAAAGAAAATGGTGCCGGTCAGGCAATAGTTTTCTGTTCTACAAAAGACAGGACAAGAAGAGTTGCACATGAACTGGAACAAGGAAGATTCAACGTAGTCTCAATTCAAGGAGACATGTCTCAGTTTAGACGAGACAAGGCAATGTACATGTTTAAAAAAGGCAAGGCAGACATTTTGGTAGCTACTGATGTGGCAGCAAGAGGCATTGATGTACCGAAAGTTGCGTTGGTGATAAATTATGACGTTCCAAACCAAGATATGGTATACTTCCATAGGATTGGACGAACTGCACGAGCAGGAGAAAAAGGCAGAGCAATAACTCTGGTATCTTATTCTTCAATTGGAGATTTCAAGGCAATATCAAACCAAACCAAGGTCCAGATGAAAGACCTAAACAAGGAACTGGGAATTGCAGTAAACATACCAGATCCTCTGAAGAGGGAAGTAAGTCATAGAAGGGGCTTTGGCAGATCTGGTGGTGGTTATGGCAGATCAGGCGGAGGATATGGAAGATCTGGAGGAGGCGGTTATGGAAGACGTGATGATAGAAGAGATGATCGCAGAAGATCTGGCGATAAAAATTATTACGGTTTACGAAGCCGCTGGTAGATATAACCGTTCAATATATTTAGGGATTCAGGATTTTATAATGCATGGATAAGGCAAAACCTGTAGATTCAAAGAACTGGGAAAAAGAGGTCATGGCTTCTCCAATTCCCGTGTTTGTAGATTTTTGGGCTGAATGGTGTGGTCCATGCAGGATGGTAGGTCCTGTAGTTGAAGAGCTAGCCGGTGAATATGCAGGAAAGATCAACTTTGTCAAGGTCAATGTTGATGAAAACAACGAACTTGCATCAAAGTACAATGTCTTTAGCATACCAACACTAGCATTATTCAGCAAGGGCCAGGTTGTAGCACAACAAGTAGGCGCTGCATCAAAGGGTTCTTACAAGAATATGATAGACAATGCTCTTTCAAAAATCTAAACCTCATTTCTTCTTTTTTCAATCTAAAATAATTAATACCGGTCAAGGAAACAGTCCACATGTCATTTGGAAATATTGATACTCTAAATCTTCTATTTGACAAACTACAGAATCTGCTAAATGATACCCAAGGGTACTATGAATCATTTCTTGATGCAAATACAATGTACAAACAAGGAAAACTCTCAGACAAGGAATTCTTTGAGAAACTGGGAGACTACGTCGTATCATATTCATCACTAGAGTTTCTGTCTGTCAAGGTAATCTTTGAGCTAAAGAAATCACTTGACAAGATATCAAGTGGCCGTGCATCTGGTTCTACCATGGCAAGTCCAATGCCTCCTGGAATGGGACCTCAAGCATCACAAATGGCAGCTACACTGCCAGGACCTGGACAGCCTCCTTCAATCATATCTGCTGCAGCAGCGTTTTCGTCACCTGGTGAACTTCCGCGACCAGATCCTACACTCTTGCCAAAAAGTCCAAGCGGTTCAATATGTAGTGCCTGTGGATCTGCCCTGAAAGCTAATGCAAAATTCTGCTCCAAATGTGGAAATAAAACATCCTAGTAAAAAATTCTGAACTAGTCTTGGTTTGCGCCGCACTCGGTACAGAATTTGGCAACTAGGGATAATTTTGAGCCACACTCTTGACAAAATTTTGAGCTCGTTTCAGTTGGTACATTAACACTGCCATACAAGCCACCAATTGTCTTCATTGCACCTGTTGGCACAAACGTATCATCATCCACCAGAGGTGTTGGCGCAAAATCTTTTTCTTCTATAAAGTTCATCAATCTGGGCATCTGCTGACCGGGATTTTTTGTATCAGGCACCATGTCTCCCAGCCAAAATGCAAATCTGGTCAACGTAAGTTCTGGTGTGGAAAAAGTCAATGTATGGCTTGACATGTAATCATCTGCTGCTGTCTTGCCGTTGAATACTTTCATCAAATGCACTGATTGGAATAGCTGTATATTGTTTTTTGTTTTTTTGTTTATGATGGACAGCCATCACAACCCTTGGTGATGGTACCAGTAAAGTTAGATCCTTTGGTATCCGAGTCTCTGAGATTAGCATCTGACAAGTTAGCACCTGATAGATTAACACCAGAGAGAATATCGCCTTTGAGGTTGGCACTTGACAGATCTGCTTCCCTCAGATTGACACCTAGGAGTAAAGCGCCTGCTAGATTTGCATCATGGAGATTAGCGCTGGAAAGATTGACATCCTGTAGATTTGCGCCAGATAGATTAGTTCCTTGCATATTGACACCAGAAAGATTGACTCCTTGCATGTTGATTCCAGAAAGATTTGTACCCTTTAGGTCTTGAGTCGATAATACTATGATGGTAGTATTGGCTGATTTACTTGCATAAAAGTTGGGAGCACCAAGATATGATGCGTAGATGTGGTGCAAACCTACCAATAATGAAGATGTGCTAAATGTAGATTGGCCTCCAAAGATTGTAACAGGGTCTCCGGCAGCTGTATCATCGATATAGAATTGTACTACGCCACCATCGGGCATTGGTGATACTGTTGCTGTAAATGTTGTCAGCATGCCACGTATAGCAACTAAAGAGCCTGATATTGTTGTAGTTGTAGGCAATACTGGAGGTGTAAATGTTATCAACGGACCAGACATTATAGATGGAAAATATTTAGTTGCATTATATGATACTGGACTTGCACAAGGAACAAAAATTTCCCAACCATGAGGTATTTCTCCAACATAACATTGGTATTTGCCTGATGGGTCGTAAATGTTTGTTACATATCCCCAGTTTCCATCTGCAGAAGACGGTATGAAAAATCCAAACACAATGTTTGAAGTGACAACTATCATTACAGCCAAAAAAATCAGCCTAAAAGGTAATGATCTTCTCTTATCAAACTGCCTAACAATCAGTATGAATAAAAATACAATTGCAAATGACATGAATCTCTCTGCCATTCCACCTCTTACTATGACTGAAAAAAACAATGTCGCAGTTATGCAATATAGGGTAAAAACTTCAAATCTTAATCCATTTCTTATGGAGTTCAATAAAATAAATGCAATTACAATAATGGGTATTAGATACATCAACTCTCCAGAATACTGGAAAATATTGTGATTGAAGACCTCAATTACGCTTGCCGAAAATATCCGAATTGTTGATCCTATGACATCTGCACTAACTTGAATTATGGGGGCCTTGAACTGCTGGGAATAATTGGTGTACAGGAGGAATGTCTGGACTAGTAGTAGAATTGTTGGTATTGTGTAGCCAAGTATTGTAATTATATCTCTCCTGTTTTTTACAAGTTCACGTATTATGACATAAATTAATGCAGGTAGTAACACAATTGAAAAGGCAGAAGATAAAAATGATGCAGAACAGAAAAACGCGTAAAGATATTTCTTTTTCTTGGATTGCTTTTTGTATTCTTCATATCTAAACAATAACAATGTTGTAAAGAGCATCGTGAATATGTTCAAGAACCACTGGATGCTTGAAATGTTTGAATAAATTTCACTCATACCTGGAGCGGCTATTATGAATAACGAACAAACAGCCCTGAGCCAATCACTTTTAATTATGAATCTGAATTGTTTTGTGGCAAAAAATAATGCGCAAAGTGTTGCAATAATTATCGCAGCTACGTTCATTGCTAGGTTGACATTGGCAATGCCAAACAGGTATAATGAAAAAATCGTTACAAGCCGCGGAATAAAATGCAAGTAATAGTTGTAAACAACAAAAATACTTCCCCATGAATACTGGATAGCTTCTCTTACAAGAACATCTACATCTTCAACCCTACCCGGTTGAACTAGAATGAAAATTGGTTTTCTTAGAATGAAAAGTATCATGCCTGACAAGAACAAGGCAGGTAAAAACCACCTGGACTCTACATTATCAGAAAAAATTGTACGCATTTTACTGCTCAAATTGACTGAAGCTTTGATAGATCCGCCCTTAAGCTTATCGGGATTCTTGGAATGAATTGAGACCAAGTGCAAACAATCCACAGATATACACAAAATGTACATTTCTGAATGTTATAGGGATGACATGCAACAAAAGTCCAAGAAAGTGGATGATGTGGCATCTGAGATAAAAGTAGACGATATCATATCAAGTGAGGATGTGACAAGTTCTGGTAATTGTTCTACTCATTACAGGAATTCTATCAAAAGTATATACTTAACCAAAATGATGTTGCTCACATGAAAGCCAATGACAACAAGGAGCCACCATACAGAAAAGTGAGAATTGATCCAAAATATGAAGAGAAGGCGTGGAAGGTCTTGTTTGATGCAGGTATTCCATTTGATCATGCATCAGAAAATGAATACGTCATTACATCAGGACAGTGTTATCTGCTCAATAGAAACAAGGTTCCATATCAGAAACTAGATTGACTTGAGCTTTGTTCCAAAGGTTCTTCTTCGCATCAAGTTACCTGTCACATTCAACAATGACAGAATCATTCCAGCTTTGTATTTTATAGAACTGGAGAAAAAATTCGTAAAAGAGTACGGCGGTTATACACGTGTCATTCCACCATCAAGGGGAGAATGGAAGGACAAGAGAAGTGGCAGGGTTTATCTTGATCGGTCTATATCATACGAGGTCTTCATTGAGAGGAGTCGTTTTGAAGAGACTGTAGAGTCTCAGTTGGATGATTTGATTGAGGATCTAAAAGAGAAATTCGAGCAAGAGGCAATAGATTGTTATTATTTTGATGTAACATCAACCGATTTTAGTCAAAGATCATTTTTTGAAGAGAACTGTAATATGTCATGTTCAATATGAGATGCCAATTTTGGCTTAACTGGGTGTTGTTTAGATTGAACAAGTCGAAGAGATAATTGGAAAAGATTGAAGACTTGTTGTCATTCTACCACAGGGAAAAGTAGTCTGCACTATAGTGGAAGCGGAATGTAAACCAATTTGCACCTACTGAGGAGGTGGACCGAGGGGGATTTGAACCCCCGACATCCGCGTTGCGAACGCGGCATCACTACCACTAGACTACCGGCCCTTTTGTTATCAAGAATATCATCTGCTTTTATTCATTTTCTCAAAGGAATAATACTAGGTTTTCAATCAAAATTCCTGATGACCGTAGATGCTGTAATTACAGGGTCACACGTTATTCTTCAAAATGGAATGGTAGACAAGAACATTGTAATTGACGAAGGCAAAATTGTTGGTCTGACAAATGATATTCCACAATGTGATCTCAAAATAAAAGGTGACGGCTTGGTCTCACTTCCGGGAATCATTGATCCACACATACATTATGGTGTGTATTCTCCAATTGACGAAGCTGCCATCACTGAATCTAAGGTAGCGGCAATAGGCGGAGTCACCACAATGATGAGGATGCTCAGACTGAGCGGCTCATACAAGAAAAATCTTGATCCACATCTTGCAGAAAGCTCAAAGACTCATTATGTAGATTATTCCATCCATGCCTCTATACTTCACAGGAATCAAATAGATGAAATGGAATTTTGCAAAAGCAAGGGAATAAC
>JARCRW010000066.1 GCA_029850515.1 Nitrosotalea sp.
AGGGATTTACTCTAGGCGTGTTCGTGACCTTGACCTTCGTATTTGAAGCCATAGGTTCCCCAAGTTTTTCCTTTCTTTGCTAAATTGTACCTGTGAGCTCTTTCACCGAAGTAAATTGCTATTGTCATTGCAAGAGTCACTGCTGTAGCAATGAAGATTTCTATTCCTGCTTCAGTCATGCGTGCACTAGTCTACAAGTTGTATAATAATTTTATTTAGAATTTTTTCTAATTCTATGATACTAAAATCTTTACAAAACCGATATTCTTTGGACATAATATCATAAAAAAACAATTTTAGGATAAAATGCCTTTTATAGATGCGAAACATCTCTATCGAAAGATGCTGGAGACAATTTCTAAATCGCCAATGCAGATAGTAACAAAACACAAATGGCCGGTAGTTTTTGTGCTCGCAGGCTTAATAGTCGGGTTATCTGGATTCACGGCAATACAGGATGCACACGCTCAGTTTGGTCCGTTAGGAGCTCTTGCAGATCCTAACAAAACACATGAGATTCACTGTGCTCAGCCGATGACGCCACCCGGTAACGGAACATTCGGTGGAAGTAATGCCCCCTGTATAGATACAGGAGATACAACCTTCATGTACGCAGCAGCAGTCTTCGTCATGATAATGACTCCTGGTGGTGTGGGATTCTTGTATGGAGGTCTTACAAGAAGAAAGCACTCTCTAACAGTAATGTTACAGGCATTCATGGTCTACGCAATTGTCAGTGTTCAATGGGTAATCTTTGGATACTCGATAATGTTTGGTCCTTCTGCTGACCCTGTTGGATTTATCGGAAACCTTGACTGGGTAGGCTTGAATAACGTATCGCACAATGCGCCAGCCGATGTATATGCTCCAACTATTCCTCACTTGGCCTATGTGATGTTCCAGCTCATGTTCGCTGCTATTACTCCATCATTAGCCATTGCTGGCTATGCTGATAGAGTAAAGATGAGTGCATTCTTGATACATGTTGTATTGTGGACTACATTCATCTATGATGTTGCAGGACATGCTAACTGGTCTCTTGGAAGTCAGGGTACCGCACTTGGCTGGTTAGCCAAGATGGGTGCAGAAGACTTTGCAGGAGGAACCGTCATTCACATCACCTCAGGATTTGCTGGTTTAGCTACCGCAATGTTCTTGGGACGAAGGATAGGATATGGCAAGGCACCATTTGAGCCACACTCAATTCCGCTTATAATCTTGGGTGCATCATTACTTTGGTTCGGATGGTTTGGTTTCAACCCTGGTAGTGCAGGATTTGCTGGTTTCCTTGAAACACAAGCATTCCAGAACACCAACATCGCAACTGCGGTTGCGGCAATATGGTGGATGTTCTTAAGCTGGGCACATACAGGAAAGACTAGCGCCATCGGTGCAGTTAATGGAGCTGTTGCTGGACTTGTAGCAATTACGCCAGCCTCTGGTTTCATTGGAACATGGGCATCAATAATAGTAGGATTTGCATGTGCAACAGTATGCTTCTACTGTGTATTAATCAAGAACAGGGCAAGAATAGATGATGCCTTGGATACTTGGGGTGTACACGGAATGGGCGGTGTTGTAGGTGCATTGCTAACAGGTGCATTCAGTGAAGTCAGAATCAATCCCTATGCACATAACGGTCTCTTCTTTGGAAACCCAATGCAGTTTGTAATTAACTCTATGGGTGCAGGATTTGGTGCAGCTTGGTCATTTGGCCTAACTTACATCATTTGGAGAATCCAAGATGCAATTTGGCCAGGTGGTGTTAGAGTCACACCAAAAGAAGAAGAAATAGGGTTGGACATATCTCAAGTAGGCGAAAGAGCATACTCTGGATTTGCAGAGTAAAAACATTCCCATCTTTTTCATTTTTATATTTTGTACAACTAGTAACTGTTGATTGTAATTCATTTTTTCCAATTGATGTTTTGTCGACTAAAATTCGTATTCTTCAAAGACTATTCTATTTTCATTGATACCTCTTCAGGATCACTATTCATACCAAAATTGCGAGTTGAAACTAGGCAACAACACATCAATTGAGAAACGGTAAATAGTGTGTGGATTTACCAAATCTTGTCAATGGTTGACAAGTGGCTAGTTTTTGTTGCATTAGAATTTGTTAGCGCAGTTATAGGATTTGCTTTTTGGTATCTGGTTGATCATCATTTCATCTTTCTGTTGGTGGGTGGATTTTTCTTTACACTTGGTACGTTTGGAGCCACACGTTGGGGATTTGACAAATGGAAAAGCAAGAACAAACCAAGAAAACGTGAAAAGAAATGATAGTTTTATTTTCTTAATATTTCAATTTTATCTAATGGTATCTTTATATCAATCACAAATAGCACACTACCTGTAGATATTCTTGTCATCACAAAAACCAAAATCTAGTAAGAAGAAACGTCTTGCAATATTTGCAGTTATCACTGTAATTGGAATATCATTTGCATATTATAATGCCGAGATAAACTCTGGGTACCATCATGTTAAGGTGTGGAACTTTGACTCGTATCAAAATGGGACTGTCCCTCAGGGGTTTGCCGAGTTATCAACAGATCAAAAAACTTCTTGGATAATAAAATCCGAACCTAGCGCAATATCAAAACCAAATGTATTGGAAAAATTGCCAATCAATGACACTAGTGACTATCACCTACAGTTAATTCCGGATTCGCCATCTGTAGACACTGAAAATGTTACAATGGAATTCAAAATTGTATCTGGTGAGAATGCCAAGTCTGCAGGCATGATTCTTAGATTTATTGACTCAAAACACTATTTTGTACTGATGGCTGACTCGGCACAAAACAGGCTCTCTTTATGCAAAAATACGCCTGATTTTCTAATATGTAATTATGATAAACAAGTCACTATTGCTCCTGGTGAGTGGCATACGATGATGGCATTAGTTTCTTCACAAGGAATAGCTGCATTCCTTGATGGTCAGCTTCTGATACGCGCAAACGATCACAACTATCAGTCTGGGGAGGTTGGAATGTGGACCAAGAAAGACACTGGTGCATTTTTTGATGATTTCAGGATAGAGTACTAGTTTTACATTTACAGGTGTTTACACCTATTTCATCATGATTTCACAAGAGAACATGACGTATCAAAAAACTACAGCAAAACAACAGGGAATCAATTGGATGTAAAACAGAATAAAGTTGAAAACCTTATCAAATTTGTAACAAAAAAGCTGAATTGAAAATAGTATTTGTTACCGAATAGTGATTTGATAGTAAGATCATAGTTGAGTTTGCATCCCTGATTGTTCTCTTAATTTGACGAATCATTTATTCGTCTTTACCTGTACTTTATGATTATAGTTTTTTAATTATGGCGGTGATCATGGTCCAACTGGATCGTTACTCTAGTAATTGGTTTAAAGAAACAAATCTAAACCCAGAAATTGTAACTGAACTCAAATTGTAATGGCATGACACAAAATGATCAAGATAGAAAATTCATGAAAACTCAGATGATACTTGCTGTTGTGCCAATATTTGTGTCTCAACTGATTGCATTTTATAGAATACAAAAACTAGTCTACGGAATAATTATTGAAATCATTATCTATTTTGTAGATTGGCTAATTCAGAGCAGTATTTCATGGCCGTTTGGAATGATAATATTTCTGCCAATATCTGTTCTAATTCCTGTTTACTTTGTAAGAAAGTGGACTTTGGAATTTAACCAAACTAGACATCGCTTTTGATCTGGACTAGTAGATAGTTTCGACTAATTGGGAGACAGAAAATGAAAAGAGAGGGGGTGATTGTTTTAAATCACTTGCCAAGGTCTTGTTGCGAAAGTAACCACATATCCAACACCAATTATTATTGATTGATAGACTACGTTTGTGTATGGGATTGGTTTTACGATTGGATCGCCTGTTACCACGACTGTTTGTCCTGGACCTAGACCTGGACCGATGCTTGCTATGTTAAGCTGCGTATGCATGTGATATACTCCTGGTTCGAGTGCTCTGATGGTTAACTTGTATGGGATCACCGAGTTTGCTGGTATTATGATTACATTACCAGGTGGATCTCTTGCTACAATTTCCCATCTGTTACCAGCGTTGGATGAGTCACCATATACGGTGTACCAGCCTCGCAAGTCTCTGTTTACAAGACTTACAAATTTGCCAGAATCCGTCAAAGTCTCTCCTGTATGAACAGATTGTTTTGACCATGTCTCACCATCTATTCTTACGAAACGACTTTGTAACTGTGCCTGGACACCATGGGCCTCAGCATGTTGGAACATTTGTGCTAATGATGGTCCAACTGCTCCAAGTGCTACTATCACACCTATTGCAGCTACAATAAACTTCTTATCGACCATATCGCTTAACTAATCCAACTGAGAAACTACAACGATATATGTTTTGCCCTTTCAGATCCAACATGATTAACTAGTAGATGTTATACATTCATGTTAATCATATGTTACATAATTTTTTATGCGTTATTATTATGTAATTATAAGTTTATTTCGATTATTATTATTATAATTTCAAGTTAAATGATGTGAAAATTACATATGAAATTATAAAAATTACAACTCATCTTTTAAATAACCGCTAACCGTTCCAACATCCATGGCACAAATGCCGGCACTGATTCCAAAAGAAGTTGAAATCCAGAGACTGAAGAAGATCTGGCTTATCATCATCGCATTGGGATCGATCGCTGCATCAGTAGAGGTCGACAACTTCGTAGACGGATCTTTACACCAGACATCGATCAGAGATAGTGCCTTTACACCAGCACACTGGTGGTTATACAGCCACTTCATTGCTCTTCCATTAGGATGGGGAATGGTAGCTGTCTATGACAGAAAGGTACCAATTCTGAGAGGTCCAAACAACTCAATGAACACCGGTCTCAAGATGACCATCCTTGGTTACTTGGCAACCATGTTCACAATAGGTGTCAATGAGATGTGGCACTTCTGGTATGTAGAGGAGATCTTCGCAGTTCCAAACCACTGGATGTTTAACATGGGTGTCGTCGTTGCTTTCATGGGCGCACTTGCCTATGTAGTAAGAGTATATGCACGACTTGTCGAACTTGGAGCAGAAACACCAGGTGAGAACCCATATGTTGCAGAAATGTACAAGATGGCCCTTGAAGGCAAATTGTACAGTAGATCAATCCCATAAACGCGCACAAGCGCTTTTCTTATTTTTCTCCGATCAACTTAACATAAGTTATACCTCATCTCGGGAAAAGACTTAAAAGCATACATTTGTCAGTAAAACCAAATGACCTTACCAAAAGGATTCGGTACAGGTGGCGGAGCTTCCAGTTCCGACGTCAGTAAGATGATTGGCAGACGTGTCGAAGACATGGTTGGACTCATCACTGGTGCATTCGTTGCACTCTGGGCAGGAACATGGGGAGGAGTTGCCGTTGCATGCGTATATTATCCATGGGCATATCCACCGCCAAGCGCACACTTTGCGTTAACTGTACTTACAATCATAGAAGCTATAGGGTACCTGTTTTGTGTCAAAGTAGTGACCGAGGGTACTTCTAAAGCGAAGACATACAATGGTCTAATAGCTGGTGTGATCGCAGCAATTGCTATCGCAACACTTGTGACTGACTGTGTCTTCTTCGGATAGGAAAATTCCTTTTCATCTTTTCTTTTATTATTCTTCAATAGAGGTATCTATCTTCAACTTGGGGGTTATTCTCTGCTGATCTCGTATCTCATAAAATTTTATATACATCACTTCCTGCATACAATTCAATGGTCTGGCTAAGACGATGTACTCACTACTTATTCATAGTAGTAGTAGCAGTCAACTCAACCCTGTTGGTAATCAACGCGGGAGACTACATATTCTACACTGATTGGGCATGGACATCTTATGTGATATTTACACTATCACAATCATTGATGCTCGCAGTCGGTGCAGCATATTACCTTACGTTCACTGGCGTTCCAGGAACGGCAACCTACTATGCACTTATTATGACAGTGTATACATGGATTGCAAAAGGTGCGTGGTTCTCCTTGGGATATCCATACAGCTTCATCGTTGTGCCAATATGGATTCCATCAGCAATATTGATGGATTTGGCATATTGGGCAACAAAGAGAAACAAACACTCTTTGATCCTAATCGGCGGTGTGCTTTGTGGTATGTCAATGTCGTTGTTCAACATGATCAATCTAATCACAATAGATGATCCTCTTGAGATGGCTTTCAAATACCCGAGAACCACATTGCCTCCATACATGACACCAATAGAACCCCAAGTAGGTAAGTTCTATGATAGTCCCGTTGCGTTGGGTGCAGGAGCTAGTGCAGTTTTGACAGTAACAATGACTGCGTTAGGAACTAAACTCACAACATGGACTTACAGATGGATGGCAGCTTGGTCCAAATGGGATTAAACTCCCCTTCTCCTTTTACTTTTATTATTAGATTGGCTATCAAGCTATCTTGAACTTTATTTTAGATTAAAAAAAGTTACACAACGTGTGATCTTTTGTAACCCCATGTCACAAAATAAGATTTTGAAACTAATCTCTGTTGAAACAAGAATATCAACTGATTTCAGATCCAAAACCATTTGTCAAGTGGGCAGGAGGCAAGAGGCAGCTTTTACCTGTCATTACAAGTCATATCCCTGATAAATTTGAGAGATATTTTGAACCATTTCTGGGTGGAGGTGCAGTCTTTTTCTCTCTCATATCTAAAGAAAAGAAAGCAAAGTGGCTCATCTCTGACCTCAACTCTGATCTGGCGTTGTCATATGTTACAATCAGGGATAAAGTAAAGGAACTTGTTTTGTCATTGGAAAACCATGCTGCGAACTATTCTAAAAATCAAAGCACATATTATTACAAGGTGCGAGAAGCCAATCCAAAAAACGAAATTGATAAAGTTTCACGATTGATATTTCTCAACAAGACATGCTTTAATGGATTGTATCGAGTGAACAGCAAAGGAAAGTTCAATGTTCCTGTTGGAAGATACGTGAATCCGAATATTGTAAACAAGGAAAATCTCTTTGAGGTTAGTAGGGTATTGCAATCAAAAGATATCTCAATCAAGTGTCAAGATTTTGAAGATGCGCTAAAAGGGGTAGGACATGAAGATTTTGTCTATCTTGATCCTCCATACCAACCAGTCAGTACTACTGCCAGCTTTACAAGCTATACTGATAGTGATTTTGATTTCAGTGACCAAGAGAGGCTTTATGCCAAGTTCAAAGCACTTGATAAAAAAGGCGTTAAGGTATTACTATCAAATTCCAGATCTGATGAAATAATTGAACTCTTCAATGAATTCTCAGATGGAATAATAGAGATAAACGCAAATAGATTCATCAATTCTGTGTCACAAAAGAGAAC
>JARCRW010000067.1 GCA_029850515.1 Nitrosotalea sp.
AATTGGAATTGGTCTTGTTGTCGTTAGTCATCATGATGACACCTAAAACTAATACAAATCCTATTCCCAAACCAGTGAGAAAATAGAAATGTATTTGATAACCAATTACAGTTAGAATTATTCCTATAAACGCAATAATGACCAACCGATTTTTGACAGAAGAATTATCAAACATAGACTTAACAGAACCTCTCAATTTTCCATAATTTTAAAAAAATCAATTATCTCTGGAACATCCGCCAATTCCCCAAGATATGATTTGATTTGAGATATGACAGAGGCATATTCTTCACCATATACATCCTTGAGTACTGTTTTCAGGTATTGTGGATGATCATAACAGTCTCCAATTTTGCAATCATAAAGAGACCCAAGTCTTGCCAATACAAGGTGGTAATTTGTGTTCCCTCGCCTCATCAGTACAAGTTCTACGTATGAAATCACGGCTAACCTGTACGGTTCAGAACTGGAATCCAATACAAGACATTAGCGCGTTATTTTATAATATTTTGTGTCATGAAATTCCAAAGTAATGCTAGATAGACATTTCAGTTATACAGGTCAAAAGAGCCGTATCTGCTCTTCCCATCAGATCTTTCTTGACCCTCTTTGAGCAGTTTTGTTATATGTTCAAGTATTCGGTGTGCGTTTATAGTTGCCTCGGACTTGTCTTTTGCCTCCACTGCATCGCTTTCTACAACTGCATATCTTGTGACCAGTTTGAGGTTGACATGATACTTGTCATTGCTTGTCCACTGTAAGATATATCCCCCATCTCCCTCAACCATGCCAATCCATCGGAGCGTGCCAAACCACTTGCCAAGTAACTTGGCTACAACATTTTCAACTTTTACAGTGGTTGGTAGGTATAGCTGAATTATCTGTTCAAATTGAGCATATTGATGTGATATGGTCTTGGAAAGATTTTCAAGATCAATCCTAGATTTTTTTACGAGCACCGAGTCAAGATTTTTTGTAAGTTTGTAACCATAATCTGTTTTTTTCACAAGCCCTGCGTTTTCTAGTCTATGCAAGGATCTCGTCAAGCTTTGCTGATGAATTCCTAATTTTCGCACAAGTCCATTGAATGTATACTGGTTGTCATTGATATCACTGTCTTGGTTTAGCAACGATAAGACTTTCTTGTCATTCATTTGAAAATCGTCAAGAGATACATCAGGTGAGCTGTCAATTATTATTTGAACCATTTTGTCATCGACTTTGACTTCTTTTTCGTTTCCCGGTTTCTCTTCTTTTTCATGCGAATCTGGAGCACCCATGTTTATCAACTTCAGATAGTCTCTTTACTTATTTAAAACTAGTTTAGATGTCATCATTTGATCCGGTTCGATGGTATCATTGATAGATTTCATCAAGTTGCTTGCTTTTTCCAGTATAGCATAATCACCCAGGTTAAATCTATTTTTTCTCGACTTTGTATTTCTTGAATTTAATCGTAATTTGTTATTACAGCAAGGACATCTTATCCCTATAGATAACGAGTCTACAAATATTCCACATATAGAGCAAGGCCTTTGCCCTACTGCAAATCTATATCCTCCCAATGGCTTTTTTGCCGCAAACCTATAGCAAATTCCTTTGCATCGCAAATATCTAATCCTCCTTGTTATGAAAATACACATCATTCTAAATAAAATAGACTAGGATTGACAAAACCCAGTCACATGTGCTTTTATATAAAATTAAAGGTACTAGAACAAAATAGATTCAAAATTCAAGAGATTTTATACACACCAGGCCAGAAGATAACACATTACCATCACAGTTCTTGTTTCTTTGTCATGTCGAGTTTTTCATAAATTAGGTTCAAGGCACAGCGCGGTAAATTAGATAATTTCAAAAAAACTAGTTTTGTTGTTTGTTTCGCGTAATGGCAATTACCGCAATCACAATTCCTGCAACGCCTATTCCAATTCCAGTCATGCTTATCATGTACAATTTATCAGTGACATCCTTAACTTGTTGGAAGGATTGTACAACATTTGAGACACTCTTAGATGCAGCATCCGCGTTGTTTTTCGCATCTTCTATATCACTTGTCAATTGATTTATCACAGTACCCATCTGATCCATATTTACAGATGTGCCAGATGATGAACCGGTAGACTGTGGAAAATTCAAAGCATCAACACTTGCAACATCATCTAACGGTATTTCAGCATCAATATTCTGGTTTTCCACGGTGCCTTTCAATACAAGACTATAAGTGCCAACTCTTGTTGGAATCAGTACAGCATGATACTGGCCATCAACTGTAGAGCTTGGAAGAAAATCAAGAGATTTTGTTACACTGCCATACTTGATTGATATTTGCAAATTTTTTAGTGCGTTGATTACAGGTGTTGCACTGTCACCACTGCCCTTCTTTATTGTAACTTGAGCTCCGTTTACCAGTCCCGTATACACAGGTTCATCATCCCACCCAACTTCAACTATATAATTACCAAAAACCTTAACGATGTGTGCTTCTGCAGGTTTTACACTAAGTGGAGACACAAACACGATTGTTGCAACAAGCGATAAAAATACCACAGTAACAAGAAATTGTTTTGGTTTTTTAGTCATGGCATATATGTTTAGAATCTAGTATGTGATTTGAGTCTAGTTGTTACTACTACTCCTGCAATTGCAATCACAATCAGAAGTGCAGGTAACGGAAATTCTGGTACGGTAGACTGCCCGTGTGCACTTGCCCCTTGAATATTGTAAGCCATGATCAAAGTCGGATGAATGCCTACATGTACATCCATCATGATTGTGTTCGTATCTGCCTTGTTATTGAGATCTTGAACTAGTTTTGTAAAGCCAGCAGATATTTTTGCATTGTCTGAAATACTGGGATTATTTGTTGCTACATCATTGAACATCTGTTGTGCAGCTGTTGCAAGAGAGACTGAATTTTCATATGCGTTACTATTTACAATAGAGTTTGCAGGCATGCTTCCACTTGACATGCCATTGCCAGACATGCTTCCACTTGACATGTTCATTTGAGACATGTCATTCAAGTCTACTGTGGAGTTTAAAGCAGTGCCATATTTTTCCAATGCTTCTTTCACAACAAAAACAACAGATAGTGCCTGAACAGTGGAGTTGTCCAGTTTAGCCTTGTCGACCCGAACTGGGACAGATTCGTCAAGATAACCACCAAGTTTTGAAACGTCGTCGTTTACCATACTTTGATTTCCGGCCCTTGCGTCATCCAAAGTAGCGTTAATCGTGGCAGGAATCTCCTGTTGTAACAAAGTATTCCTTTCTCCCATTTCCCTAGTATCATTTGAATTCCAATATTCACCCAGTGCACTGGCATAGTAATCAATGACATCTTTTTGCCCTACATGCTTAGATACATTGTTGACTTCAGTTTTTATTTCAGCAACTTTAGCTAGCCATGAAGCGCTTTCATCCCCACCAAAATTGTGGGCATATGCAGGATGAGTGTAAATCAAGCCGGATGCAATAACACCAGCTAACAATAATGCAACTAGTTTATTATTCACTAGAAAATAAGTTATTTCAGTCATTTAAAAGTCTTATAGTACAATAATCGAATGCAAGACAAAAAAATTAGATCACATACTGTAACAGTATGTGTTCGATGATTGTACCACAAATTGAGCAAGAGCAATATAGTAAATCATAGATTCGTAATACATATCAAATGATCAAACTCTATAATAAAAACAAATTATTTGCAATCGTGATCATCCTAGTAATCTCATCAGTCATAATAATTCCGAGCATTCCAAATTCTTACGCCCATGCATTTGTGACAAAAAGTGATCCCGCACCATCGCAATCGCTTTCATCTCCACCAACCAAAGTAGATGTGTACTTTAGTGATCCAGTAGATATCAGATACAGTGAAGTCAAAGTCTTAGATTCAAACGGAAAACAAATTCAAAAAAATGATCAACATTACATCAATGGAGATCAATCTACAATAAGCGTATCACTTCCGTCAAATCTCAAAAATGGCATATACACCATATCAACAAAGGTACTTGATCAAACAGATGGTCATGTCACAGAGGATGCATTTGTATTTGGCATAGGTCAGACAGTTCCACAAAATATCCCAAGTAAACTTACAACAACCAATTATCAAGAAGTTTCAATACCAGAAGCAGTAACAAGATTCCCATCCCTTTTAGGACAGGTAATGGTAGCAGGTATTGCATCATCTGCTCTGTGGCTGTGGGGTCCCATATCCAGAATACCAAGACTTGGAGAATCCATGTCACAGACTAGAATCAAGATAGACAACACCATGTCAAAGGCGGTAGTCATAGGCTCCATCATCATTTTGACATCAGGTTTTGCAATGATAGTTGTACAGGCTTATTCCATAAATGCAGGAATACTTGATGCAATTTCTACAAAGTTTGGAAACATGTGGGTACTAAGGATGATCATATCGTCTGCCTTGCTTGCATTATCATTTGCAATGTACCAGAAGACAAAGAAAACCCCAAGCATAATTCCAATGACATATACTGTGCCCTTACTTGGTCTGAGTTTGTCAGCGTTGCTGACTACAAGTCTAATTAGTCACGGAGCTGCTACTGGTCAAATAATTCCTTTATTGCTTGATTTTTTCCACAATGTCTTTGCGTCATTATGGATTGGAGGAATAATTTATCTTGCATTTGTTGTCATGCCCCAGATAAAACAGATTACAGACTCTACTCTCAGCCTCTCAGCCATGTCTATAATCATTCCCAGATTCTCCACACTTGTAATTACTGTACTTGGAGCAGTTGTAATCACAGGCCCATTTTTGTTGTATATGCTAGAAAACAATCTTGCACTGACCTTGGCATCATTTTACGGTAAGGTCCTAATAGTCAAACTCTCACTTGCCGCTGCCATGATTACACTTGGTGCATATGACCACATGTCTGTAAGCAGTAAGACATACCAGACAATCTCAAATAGGACAACAAAAAATACCGCAATACAAAATGCAGTCATAGATGCAAAACCAATTCTTTCCAGATTTGATACGAGTGTAAAGATATCAGCATTTCTAGGCATTGCTCTCATAGCATCTGTCGCAGTTTTGGTGGATTCTGGCTTGCCGTCAAGCGAATTTCAAAACCAGTTACAGTTATTACAAAACAATGTATTTGCACTTGGTACAAATGACAACTCCAACACACAAGGATTTTCTCAAACAGGTTTCATCGAAAACGGAAGCAGAATAATTTTATCAATGAATCCATTTGTTACAGGAAATAATGATTTTACCATATCATTTTTGGACTCGAACAAACATCAAATAGACATGAAATCTGCCCAGCTCAAACTTACGCAAACAGATAGTGGAATAGGACCAATTACAATTGACACAAACAAGACAGATACTGGAACTTTTACCGCCAATACAGATTTTGGATTTCCGGGACACTGGACCGTCAGAGTTGAGGGAGTACAAAATAAAGAAAACTCCCTCAATCTAGTATCATCGTATAATTTATTTGTCAAGCCGAAACTGAGCAATTTACAACTAGACATAAAAGAATACAAGACTCCTGGAAACAGCAGCACCCCCAGATATCCAGTTTATGACAGTAGTCGAAACAAGATATGGGTCGGGGATACAACCCTCAAGAGTGGCAAGATACTCGATTTTGATCTAGGAACTAGCAAGTATACTGAACACAAAATCAAGGGATTGAACAGTATAGTATACATGGCATTAGACTCTCACAACACTCTTTGGTATATTGATTATACACAAAGAATGCTAGGACATTTCAATCCAGATGACAACTCAAATCAATATTACCCCATTCCAAATCAAGGAATTCTCACAAGCCTGGCAATAGACAACAACAATACAATCTGGATCACTTCTGCAAACACTAACGAGGTCCTAAAGTTTGATACCAATACAACAAAGTTTGATTCAATAAAACTACCAGATAAATCAGACCCCCTAGGAATTGCAGTAGACAATGCACAAGGCAAGATATGGATAGCCGAAGGCATTGGCAAAATATCAAGTATTGACATTTCAAGCAACAAAGTAACAGAGTTTGCGCCGTCCGGAAATTATACCATGAAAGGTCCTACTGCCATAATTTTAGATCCCCAGACAGGGAAAATATACATCTCAGAGCATGAAGGTCAGGCAGTATCAGTCTTTGATCCACTGCTAAAGACATTCAAGAAGATACAACTTGATCCAAATCCAGATAATCTTCCATATGGAATGGCTTTTGATAAATACCACAACCTGTGGGTGGCACAACATACTTTTGACAAAGTTTCAGTTATAGACCCGAGGACTGGAAACATTATCGAGGAAAGCATTCCAACACCAAATAGCTGGGTACAATGGCTGACGTCGGATTCACAAGGTAATATCATAATGGCAGAAGAAAGAGCAAATGCACTTGCTACCGTGACAATATCAGCTGGACAACCACAAAATGATCAAAACAATCAAGGAAATATTTCGTCCGCGATTCCAAAGCTAGGCTTTGATTACGCTCAAGTTGTGGCTCCAAGCATTGCAGGATTGTTAGTTGTGGTGGGGTTTTTCTATTGCAAAGGCGTAGTGGATTTGAAAAAAGCCTCAAACCAAGTAAGAAAACTGTGATAATTCGCAATTCAATTTTACCATGTCATACATTTTATCGTCCTAGAGAAACAACAACTCTTTAGAAGATCAATGCGCCAAAAATTAGATTTTCAAATTTCAATTCTCTTGTTGAGTGAGTACACTCTCCATTAACAAGAACAGGACAAGAGTCAAAACAATACACCACAGTTACAACAGGATAACAAAAGGAGTTTGTTACATTTGCTGAATTTACTTTCATCATCGATACTACTCGTAAAATAGAGAGCGATGTTCGGAGATTGTACCAGTTCATTTAAATTCAATTTTTGACCATCATATGCCATGTCCGTGTATAGCAACATCATAGAAAACAGATCTAATTTACTGACTGTGATAATGTTTGCAATCATAGGTGTTTTGGCAATACCAGTAATTTTGCCGCATATTTTTCACGAGTTTCAGATCTTCCACATATTGATCCATCTTTGTGGCATCAGCCTAGCAGTCTTCTTGAGCATAGTATCAGCAATTGCGTATTCCAGAGTCAAAACCAAGCGATTGTTCTTTACAATGTTGGCATTTTCGCTCTTTGTAATAGCAGAAGCGTTGTCTCTAGTAGATGCAGCATGGCAGTATACATATTATTTGGGCCCATTCCCGGCAGGCGAGATTGGGCATCTCTTTGAAGTGTCAACATTGGGAATGTTTGTTCTCAGTGTGTTTAGGAAAGATTAGTCATGAGTAGAGAAACAGAAATCATCAGCATCATTGAAAAAAATCCCGGGATAAAATTCAGGGAAATAATGAGAGAAACAGGATTGAAAAACGGGGTATTAAGCTATCACACAAGAAAGTTGGAGGAAAATGGCAGTGTCAAGATAGATAGAAAGTCCGGAGAGACCAGATTTTATCCGCTCTTTGTTTCAGAAGAGGAATCAATACTGATAACGAGTCTCAGACGGGACACACAAAGATACATCATGCTAGCATTGTTAGAAGGTAGTCCACTTTCATTCAACGAAATAGTTCAGAAGGTGAAAAAAGCTCCTTCCACTGTTTCTACATTTCTTGCAAAACTTGTAGACGATAAAATAGTAGAGATCAAGATCATGGAACTAAAGAAAATGTACTTTTTGAAAAATATAGACATGGTACATGAAATCATAGAAAAATACAACCCAGTCTTGCTTGAAAGAACCGCATACAACTTTGCAGATACATTCTCAAGCCTATAGGACAACGATCAAAAAATTTCCAAGTTTGCGCCATCATGTGTCACAGAATCTGGTCAGTACTATCAAGTGAGAAGATGCCTACTATTTATTTAGAGTCACAAGATAAGACTCTACAAATTGGCAAGACTTGTAATTCTAATCATAATTTTGTGCGTATTGCTTCCAAGTTTTGTTCTCATGTCAGCATATGGCGATGGTCTTGCAAGTGAGATATTGCCACCCGAGATGATCGGAAACAAGAATGTCACCCTGTCAATAAACTCGTCGCCATTTTTGATTGATAATAGTCATGTCGGCACTCAGATAAACTTCGTTTTGCTAGATGCGTCAAACCAGGAACCATTACCGCAGGTGACACTTGCAATATCAGCTTTTAAAAATAACCAGGCACTTTTTGGCCATGTATTCATGAGTGATAGCGGAAATTTCCTGTTTGATGTTACACCTGACAATTCATCAAATAAGATTTCAATAAATGAAGAAGGTGGACTATTCCCTGGTCTTTTGGGACACAGTGGAAGTTATCAAATAAAGGGCCCTGTGTTTGCATCAGGTGGATTGTACAAATTCAAGATCAGTGTCCTTACAATGGGCTCTTACAACAACCAAATAAGCAAAACATATGATGCGGCAATATCGATTCCTATAACCAACGAGTATCCAATAACCGACAAAGATGACGGAAAACAGACAATTACAATTGTTGCATATTATGATCAGATCGGAAATTTTCAATATGATTCTGACAACAAAAAAATGAGTTTTTCCATGCCATTTAACTGGAGTCAAGACAACCTGAAACAAGTAACAGTTGTACACCAGGAATTGAAGATCCCAAGGGCATTTTCCAGCTTTATAGTTACAAAGTATGATGCGCATGTAAATGGAATAGCGCTGCCAGACAGTGCAGTAAGTATAGATGATTATTCTTCAGATACTGAGAGGATCATACACCTGATATTGTACAAGCAAGTGCTAAACAAAATCGCTGCACAGCAACAAAACTCCAAGCCCGAGATGAATTTCACCCTATCCCCAAGTAATGAAACCGCATTTCCAATAATGCAATATACAAGAAATGCCCAGTACAAGGTTAGCCTTAGATGGGATCCGCCAAAGATTATCGCAGGCCATACAACAAGATTTAGCTTCCAAATTCTTGACCCTTATCTAGTAAACAAGACAGTAGATTCAATAGATTATGATTTTTCCATCATTGAGGGTAAAAATGGCTTGTTGTTTCACAATAGCGGTACAACCAACAGTGACGGCACCCCAAATACTATAGTTGTTGATTTTCCAGCCAACTATACTGGCCCTATCACCATGGGATTTGAGAATTTAAATGGAAACAGTTTTTCAGATGCAGAGATTTCAGGGGTTGTGTCACAACCCCACATAGTGCCAGAGTTTCCTACCGGATCGTTGGTCGTAATTGCAATAGTATTTTCACTGACAATCATACTTCCCAGATTTTCAAAAATATGAAGATCAGCCGAGGCATCGGGATTTTGTTGGCAGGTACCGTCATGTTCCTGGTTGGGCACTTTCTGTCACAGATGGTCCTCGACCTTATCCCTACAATCAATCCAGCCAATTCAAGTGTAATTGCTGATGCAAATTACCACATGTTGTCCATTAGTAACCAACTAGTAACTATCAGTCAATTTGGAATTGTGGTAATTGTCATAGGTGCAATGGTTTTCTTTGTCGATAGAAGAAAACTGAGATAGTTTAACTAACGTTAGCCCTTCATTCCATATCCAACAAGTACAGAATAGCACCCAAGACCGCATTCTTCGCATATTGGTTTCATCGAAGAGTTTTCTGCACTGCCAATACAGCATGGCTTTTTCTCCCTACCCATGTGATCAACTGATACAATTGCCCAAGTTGGACAATCAATTGGGGTGGTTCCCTTTCCGCCCCAGTTTTTCTTCATCAGTTCAAGCTGATTGTCAGGATTTATGATATAATCATCAAATTTCTCCCTTAATGCAATGATATCATCAACTACCCTGGTCCTCTCAGGACCAAATGGCAAGAAGAGCGGATCATTTTTTGCAAAGGGAGTATGAAACTGGAATCCAATCTTATTAGTATGATCATGCCACTCTTCTGCCACATCCTTTACAGTCTTGTAGTTTAGTGAGTTTATAGTCATTGTAATCCAAACGTCTTTCCATGCCTTTTTTCCATTATTTTGCACATAATCAAGCACATTTTTCCTAGTCTTGTCATAGGAACCAGGACCACGAATTTTATCATGTATCTCTTTTGTGCCATCTATTGAAATCCAGTAAAAGTAAAGATTAGGAATTTTTTTCAGCGGTATGGTTCCATTTGATACAATACAGATTCTTTTTGGGAATTGTTTTACAAATAGATCAATAACATCAGGCCTAAGAGTAGGCTCTCCTCCAACAAGGGTTATGATAAAGATGTGTTTTTTCTTGAATTTTTCATCAATTACTTTTTGCCACTGTTCAACCGTGAGCTCCTCATTTTCTTTTCTGTTGAGCCACCAGTAGCAGTGGGTACAGTGCAAGTTGCACACATTGATGATATCAGCAGATCCATACAGTGGACTCTTACGATGAAACAGTTTGTAGCCTGCAAATTTGCCAAATATGTGAAAATAACAAGGCATCTCTTGAACCAATTGGGTAAAACCCCTTCCCATGATCTCCATCATACGATAGTAATGCATTACAGGTTAAAAGACGTTTTTTATTTCCAACAATTTTTACAATAACAGAAGGGCAATACAGGTCATTTTTGCGTCCTAGTTAGCACACATTAGTGTTGTAGTGCATCGCACGTTTGATAACAGGCGTATCTTTTTTGCAATAGTTTCACGTATCTCATCAATGTCTAGACACTCTAGTTTCACTATGACATCATAGTTGCCAAACACGCCTGACACTTCCTTTACAGAATCTATTGATTTCACACCCTCTACAATTGTCCCCTCCGCACCCATCTCACAATTAATCATCACATATGCGGTTTCCAATTATAATATATCGCGTTCGTGATATATGAGATTTTTGGAGACAGATTAATTTTGAAACGCACAATCGTAAAACACAACATGGTTTTTGAAAAACGTCCTGTATGCATACCAAGTACAGGACAGTGTGTTTACTGTCACAGTATCAGTGAGTATTTCAAAAAATGAGGAAATGTAAAACTACTGGTCCCCAATGAGGAATGTGACATCCACAGTAGTTGTTACTTGTTGATTTGCAGTAAATACTGGTGTCGCCTTGACAGCCATGGATTGCATTGCTCCATAGTACATTGGAACCGGTGCCGTGTTAAACTCCGACAAGCTTACCATCTTTACACCGATTATCTTTTGGCCTAGAGGATCAAGTGCTTTTTCTGCCCTTGACTTGGCATTCAAGACAGCTTGTCCTAGCAGATCATCTTGCATGCTTTGTTGTTTGCCAGGAGAGAGTGAGAACGATATGTTGTCTACCCTGTTTGCGCCTGCACCAACTGCAGCATCAACAATACTTCCTGCAAATGACAGTTTGGTTGTCTTGACATACAAAGTGTTCGAAGCTTGGTATCCTGTCAGGACAGACTTGTGTATACCAGTTGCCAGATCAGGTACAGAGTCATTGTATACTGGATAAATTGAAAATCCAGCCGTGCTGATCTCAGCAGTGGTTATACCAATGTTCTGAACAGCATTCACCACGGTACTCATCATCTGAGCGTTTGAGCTTATTGCATCTTTGGCAGTCTTTGCCTCTGTGTCAACGCCAAACTGAACAGTAACCATGTCAGGTGTGACAGATTCAGTTGCAGAGCCTGTGACAGATGCAGTTCTTTCTCGTGATGCAGGTATTACAGTGACTTGTTGCCCATAGGCGTGCTGTTGAGAAATTTCTAGGCTTGTAAACACCGCAGTTGAAACAATCAAAATTGCAGCAATTGTTGCAAGCATAGTTTTTTTCTTGGTTGTCATTATACACCATCACACCTGCAGAGTTTATAGGCTTTGATTAAATTTCATTTTAACTTAATTTTTTTAAAAATCTAGGTTACTACAGCCAACATAATGTATTTT
>JARCRW010000068.1 GCA_029850515.1 Nitrosotalea sp.
CTTGGTAATTGTTTACAAGAACGGTGACCAACCAAAACAACTAGACAATGTCAAGGCTGAAGTCATAGTACCAACTGGTTCTGCATTGACTGTAGAAAGACAGGTGCCAGCAATTACAACAACAACTGTGGACCTAGGGTAGGTAGAATAGGATTTGAAGATCATCATATCAAATCCACTTTTTTTGATAACAAGGTTATCTAGTAAAACACGAATATTTGCAACAATCAGCATAATGGCATGCTATGGCTTATTCCTCTACGAACTTTTGCCAGAATATCTATTTAGTTTTCCCACATCAATATACTATTTTGTAATTCCAGTTGTGATAATTGCAATAATACTCATAGGCATTCCAAAATTCACGGCAAAGAGAGTACCCAATAGGCCAGATCAAGACTCGGACCAAGGAGTAGAACAGGCAGCATCTCCAATCGAAAATGTTTCTTTTGAAGCACCAAAACAAGAAAGTGGTATGATCATGACAAATAACATTCCTGGAGGGATAATGTCAGACATAATCATGCCTTCACCTGCATCACCGGGTGAGACTAGGGTTTCCCCAGCTATGACAAATCCAGTAGTTGATGAAAACGTCCTAAATGATATGGTAACGCGTGCAGTGGATCCATTTCAAAGAGAGATGGCAAGAATGCAAGATACAGTAAGTGACGTAAAAGCTGAAATCAACTCAATTCGAAGTACAATTCAAGATCTGACCCTGACATTTGAAACATCATTGACTGATCTCAAGGCGTTTCAGACAGAGATTGCAAACCCCCTCAATTTTATGCGTAAATATTTTGACTCCATTGATATCAAAGGGTTATCAGATCCAACACTTCCGCTTCATGCAGCGCAGTCACCAATACATGTTGTAAACAATGCGGAAAATTCCATGCCAAATAATCCAGACCAACAATCAGAATCTAGTCAGACTGTGACAACAAACAACAATTTACCTACAACAACTACAAAACAAACAGAGGAAGTTCAACCAAAACAAGAATTGCAGGAATCAATTCCATTCACCCAATTGTTCAACGGCAGTCTCACTCTTGGCAAACTCATGACAACGACTACAATATTGGAAGAAATTCTTCAAACAGTAGACAGAAGCTCGATTGACATTTTAATAGACCAATGCAAGTTGATGGGTCTCAGGCAAGAAGATGAGCGAGTCATATACAACATCATCAGTTTGATGGACCAATCCGGGTTATCAGTCAAAGAGATACTCATAATGCTATACAAGTTTGGCAAAGTCATGGGCATAGCAGACAAGGAGGCAGATTTGACATATGCAAAACTCATGATGAATCAAGGCAAGTCACAGGGTTCACTTGTTACAGTGGAATCAAAGGTGAAATAGATGGGTTCAGCAGTATTTACAGAAGCAATTCTTATCGTAGCATCGGTTATCATAGCTGCTGGCCTTGCAGGAGTAGTTATGACAAAAGTAGGTACATTCCAGTCCACTTTTACCCAGACAACTGAGAACCAGAAACAGACTATACTGACAAATATCAAAATCATTTACGCACAGAATTCAACATCTACAAGCGTAAGCGCATGGGTAAAAAATATTGGGACGTATTCGATTACCAATACACAGAACGTTGATGTGTATTTTGGGCAAACCGGTGCAATGCAGAGAATCCCGTACAATGCAGGATCATCACCATCCTGGACATTTTCTAGTCCCGTAACTAGTTGGGACAAGGCAAATACTGTACAGATCAACCTTTCAAATTTATCCACCATTCAATGTAGTAAGGTATACGAGTTACAAGTAACAACACCAAACGGCGTTAGCGATGAATATTTCGCTACATTCTGCTAGGTGATATACTGTGGGATTGAGTATTGCAATTTCTGGCGGAATTGTCACCTTTGCCATAGTATATGCCATGATGTCATTTCCTGCAATCCTTGATGATACTACAAAGGTGAGTACGTCTTCTGCACAGATGTCAAGCACACTTAATTCAATTTTGCACACAAACATCAATCTTTCAAGTTTACAAAATATAAGCGGTAGTAGCACTGTTAATTTTTCAGTAAATAATACTGGAAACACCATACTATGGAATTACAACAAGTTTGACGTAATAGTTACATATCAGGCAAATACGATTGGCACCCCTACTCTAACAGAGGTTTTACGATATGCAAATAGTTGTACATCATTGACATCAGATCACTGGTGTATTCAAAGCATAACAAATGACCTCATCCACCCAGGAATATTAGATCCGAAAGAGACTCTAAATGTCAAGGCGGAATTACAAAACCCAACAAATCCACTCAGCATATTGACTGCAAACATGGGAACTGACAACGGTGTACTTTCTACAAGTTCTGTGAGGATAATATGATAAAGACAATCCCAACAGGTAATGAAGAAGTAGACAGGCAGTTAGCAGGAGGAATCCCTACTCCATGCTTAATGATGATCGAAGGAGAACATGGTACCGGAAAGAGTGCCTTAGGAGCACAATTCATTCAAGGCATGTTATCATCAAAGATGAAGGTATTGTGCGTAACAGAAAATACAGTCAAAGACTATATCGAAAAGATGAAGACAATTACCTTCAACTTTACAACCGCGTTTTT
>JARCRW010000069.1 GCA_029850515.1 Nitrosotalea sp.
CTCCTCAATCTCACTCTTATCTGAACTGTACTGACTGCAACAGTACTAGTGATACTCAAAGAATTATTGCCGCTCCAAATGATTTAAAACCCATGCCTGATAATATTCAGCAAATATTGAAAGTATCAAGTTCTGCATTTAGAAATGAAGGAAATATCCCATCAGAATTTACTTGTGATGGGCAAGACATATCTCCACCTCTTAGTATAGCAAACGTGCCAAAAGGTGCAAAAACTCTATCAATCATAATGGACGATCCGGATGCACCGATGGGAACTTTCACTCATTGGATTATTTGGAACATTCCTTCCTCTAAGACACAATTTGCAAAAGGTGAAAAGTTTAGTTTTCCACAAGGACTTACTAGTTTTGGAATGACTGCATATGGTGGTCCATGTCCTCCCTCTGGAACTCATAGATACTTTTTCAAAATTTATGCCTTGGATACAGAATTAGATCTTTCTGAGGGATCAAGTGTAATGGATCTCCAAAAAGCAATGCTTGGGCATGTTATTACAGAATCAACTCTGATGGGGAAATATTCTAGAAATTAAGTTAAAATAAATATTTTATTCCACATGCAATTTCCCACAAACCATAACAACGCAATTATCGTACTGTATCGCCATTTCTACGTCTAGAATGGTCTTTTTGTTGGTGTATGCTCGTTTGGATAGAAATTGGATACAATTGGAAGCAAGACAAGCGCAAAGGTACATCATGTTTCACACCCTTTTGGACAAATTCCATTTGTTTTTATTGTAGACATGTAAAATTTCCTCATGCACAGCGCATTTGTTTTGATAAATGCAGAACTTGGAAAGGAACTTAGTATTGTAGACGAGATAAAAAAACTTCCATATGTAAAAGAAGTTTATCCTGTATACGGCGTATATGATGTGCTGATGGTGCTAGAGTCTGAATCCATGGAGACACTGAGGGAGACGATAACAACACAGGTGAGAAAACTGGAAGGAATCAAATCAACTCTTACAATGATAATAGTCAAAGACTAGCCTGATGAAATTACCATCGTCACAAATAATAGCACTATATCTGCAAGAGTGGTCAATTGGCAGATAACATTTTGTTTCTGTTTGGCTGGCTGGGTGAACTTGTCTTTGCAAGCTGGCTCTTGTCATCTGGAGCAGAGCATCTTGCAGAAAGATGGGGCGGAAAATTTGTTGGAAGGACACTGCTTAGCATTGCAACAACACTACCTGAGATAGGGATTGTTGTTGCCGCTGCAAAGGATGGCTCGTATGGGACTGCCATTGGCTCTGCACTTGGAAGCAACTTGTTCATGATGACACTTGGTCTTGCAATAATGTTGATAATTGCAACAACCAGGCTCTCAAAAGCTCCGCAAAAATTCATTGACGTAAAAGATTTCAAGCTTGACAAGGTGTTTCTTGTAATAACTGCTGTTGTAGGTGCCTTGTTGTTCATTGACGGTTATACTGTTCTTGACGGGATAATATTCACCGTACTATTTTCAGTGTATCTCTTGATTGCTTTCAGTGAGATGAAAAAGGAAAAGCAGGTACCGCTTGGAAAAGACCTGCATGATACTCAAGTCAAGTCCAAAAAGCACTTTACGAGGGCAATGATTCTTTTTGTTGCAGGAACTGTTGGGATATTTGTGGGGGCTGAACCCTTTGTGCATGCATTAGAAGGTGTCTCAGTTGACCTTGGAGTCTCGGTAGTAATACTTGCAGTAATTGTCAGTCCAATTGCAGGTGAGATGCCTGAGAAAATATCTATGATACTGCTTGCAAGAAAGGGTGCAAGTGGAGCGTCTATTGCAGTTGCAAATGTTTTGGGCTCCAAGATTTTAAACAATACATTGCTCCTTTCTGTTGCAATCTTTGCTGCAATGAGTTACCAGGGGTTTGCTGCAAAGATTCCAAACACGCCGCTACTTGAAAACCAGATGATACTTGTCACGGCAATTACTATCATTGCACTAATTCCAATGTTCAAAAACAAGCTTGGTCTCAAGTCTGGCATCATGTTGCTTGTACTATATGCAGCAGGAATTGGCATGCAGTTTGTCTTGCCTGGTCTTTAGAGCGGGGATACTTGGATGGAATCTGCCCTGACAGTGGGAGTTATGGCAGGAATAGAGCCCCACTGGAGAATGTTTTTTGAATCATTTCCCACTGCCGAAATATTTTGCAACAGTGTCTTGATGTTGTGAACTATTCTCACAGACCTTGCGGGGCTTGCCACTCCATTTTCAATTATTTTTATTCCACTTCGTGCGGTACAGGAAAAATCTCCCTGCTCGGGATTTACTGGATATGTATACCAAAGCCTGCCCACCAAGATGCCTTTTTTTGTACTTTTTACAATCTCGTCTTTTGAAAAATCTCCGTCCATCACTTTGATGTTGTGGGTGCGCGGGACAGGCAACGGTATGGCTTGTCTTCCCATTGGAGAGCCAGATCTTGCAGCATTTCCACTGGTGATTTTTCCATTCTTGAATGCCTCAAAAGAATCTGAATAAAGCCCTGAGAGTACACCTGACTTTATGAAAAACTGTGGAACGGTTGGTGTCCCCTCATCGTCAAATGACTTGCTGCCGATACCATCCGGGCTGTGGGGATCATCTGATAATGTAAAGTTCTCACTTGAGACCTTGTTTCCAAGCTTGTCTGAAAAACAACTTCGTTTTTCAGAATATGTCTTTAGGCCAAAGTTTGCAGAAAAGACAAATGCCAACAGTTCTCCAAATGCATAAGGCTCAAAGATGATGTCATACGAGGCTGGCTCGATTTTTTTTGGGTTGATTGATCCTATACACATTTCACGCGAGTCGCTACCAACACCATGTGCGGAAAAATTGTCCAGTGTCCTTGCACAAGATGCACCAATGCCGCTAACCGACTGGTCTCCTGTTTGAGAGTCGGTATTGATTGTTGCAGATATGTATGTGGCATCATCTGAACAATCTATTCCATTTGTGTTCATCACATGAAACTTTTCTGAGACAATGTTTAGAGAGCCTGATATTCTTATGATGTCCTTGTGAGTTGAAGCATTTATCATTTCGTTTGCCATGTCTGCTGCAACATAGCCTGTCATGTTTTCAAGTCTGGAATCATGTGTTTTTCCTACTTGGGAAAACTTTGATGGAAAAGGTAGTGTCTTCCAAAAATTCTTTGGTTTTACAAATATTCTTGTCTCTAAAATTCTCTCCAAGAAATTTTTTTCATCACCTGATGACATGCCAGACATTATTCTTTTTTTGTCAATAACACGCACTGCAACGGAGTTTTCCTGGTTTTGTTTTATCTCTGCAATCTCTGAATCTGTTATTCTCACTGTTGTGATCTTTTTCTGTATTGATACTACTTCACATTCATCTAGGTTAAGCGCCCTTGACTTTGCAAGTATGTCATCACAATGTGACAACTAGTGTCGCCTATTGTTTTTGTACCTGTATCCATCAAGCTTTATCAATTCGTGATACGAGCCAAACTGGGATACATTCTGAATCTCGTCCAACTTGTCTGTACTCTCCTCTGAGACAAATGTCTTGATTATCTTGTATGATGTTGCCCTCTGTGCTGGAATTCTTCCTGCCTGTCGTATGAGGTGCCTTATGTCCTTTGGTTTTAACAGCTGGCCATGTTCTGCACCTGCTGCAGTGGAGATGCTTTCGTTGATTAGCGTGCCACCGAAATCATTTGCTCCCCATGATAACACCAATTGAGCCATCTCTGCCCCCTCCTTTACCCATGATGTCTGGATGTTGTTGATGTAATTATTGAACATGATTCGAGCTACTGCATGCATAAGCAAGACATCTCTGCCGTCTGCACCATTTTTGATACCACGGTGCAAGTTTTCTTTGTACATTGGAGCTTCGGTGTGGATGAAATTCAGTGGGACAAACTCTGTGAATCCACCTGTCTCCTTTTGAATGTCACGAATCAATCCCATGTGTCTTGCCCTGTCCTCTGGTGATTCTAGATGACCGAACATTATAGTAGAAGTTGATGGTATTCCAATCTTGTGCGCAGTCTTGATTACTTCGATCCACTTGCTGACACTAATTCTTCCGGGGGAAATTTTGTCACGCATTGCCTGGTCTAAAATTTCTGCTGCAGTGCCTGGCAAAGAATTTACACCTGCGTCCTTGAGTCTGAGCAAATATTCTTTTATTGACATGTTTGATCTTGTGGCTCCATAGAGTACCTCCTCTGGTGAAAATCCATGTATGTGGATATCGCCGACCTCTCTCTTGATGGCCCTGCAAATATTCTCGTATGTATTTTTGTCCATGTCTGGGGGAAGACCTGCCTGGACGCAGACCTCTGTTGCACCAAGTGTTTGTGCCTCCTTTGCACGCCTTACTATTTCGTCTGTTGGCAAAAAGTATCCTTCCTCCTCGCGAAAATCCCTGCTAAATGCACAAAAGCCGCATTGCTTTATGCAGACATTTGTAAAGTTGATGTTTCGATTGACTACATATGTCACAATATCCCCAACACGTCTTTTTCTAAGCTCGTCTGCAACCATTCCTACTAGATGAAAGTCGAGACCCTTTGCATGAAACAAACTTGCAGCCTCGCTTACCGAAATTTCCTTTTCCTCTAATGCACGGTTGAGTGTATCTGATATGAGGGGATCAGAATTTTTCAAGAGTGACTCGAACAAAGACATGTTCATCTTGCATACTCTCCACTAACTAGATTTTCAGAGTCTGCAATTTCTGACATTTTTGATACCAAGTCTTGATTTACCATGTGGAAAAATTCTGGGTAGACTGGAAACCTTGCCCTTAGGTGAAATCCAGCATCTGCACAATTTGCATCAATGTCATTTATTTTTGGCCATGGAAATTCTGGGTTTACAAAATCGCGTGTTACAGGTGATATGCCACCCCAGTCATTTATTCCTGCTGACAAAAATGAAGCGTATGATTCAGGGGAAAGATTTGGCGGTATCTGGATGTTCATCTCGGGCAAAATTATTCTGGTTAGTGCAACAAGTGTCTTGAAATATCTTTCTTGTGGCGACGGACTTGACTTCATAGGAGTATCAATCTTTGGCTGAAAGTTTTGCAAAATTACTTCTTGAATATTTTGGTATTTTTCATGAATCTCTTTTATTGCATAAATTGAATCAATCAATTCTTGTGGGCTCTCGCCTATTCCAATCAACAGTCCTGTAGTCATTGGAATCTTCAATTCTCCTGCATTTTGGAGAACCTTGATTCTTGCCTTGGGGTTCTTGCTTGGTGCAAACTGGTGTGGCATGCCGTTCTCTGAGAGTCTATCACTTGCATTTTCTAGCATCAGTCCTAGGCTTACATTTGTGTTCTTTAGCTGGCGCATCTCTTCCTTTGTGAGGTTTCCTGCATTGGTGTGAGGGAACAGTCCTTTATCCAGTGCAATCTCTGATGCCTCAACTAGATATTCAGCAGTACTTGAAAACCCGTTTTCTTTGAGCCATTCCCTTGCCTCTTGGTATTTTTGCTCCGGTCTCTCACCTGTAACAAACAATGCCTCGGTACAGCGGTGTTTTTTTGCAACCTCTGCAAGTGTTACAATGTCATTTTTTGAAAGCATCGAAACCTTTGCCTGTCCTGGCTCTGACTTGTAGGTGCAATAGGAACATGTGTCACGGCAGAGGTTTACCAGATTGAAAAATACTTTTCTTGAATATGTCACTGTTGTGCCCTTGCTGCTTGTCCTCAAAAGCTGGGACACTTGGTAAAGCTCAGTTGGGTCTCTGTCTGCATCTTGGTAAATACGGCAAGCCTCATCTTTTGATGGCGTCCTACCATCAACTAGTCTGTTTAACAACTCGGAACGGAGTATGAGCTTGCTCAACTAGTCATGATAGCTTTGACAGTTGTATTTATCCTTAGATAGTGTGACATTTAACGCGCCAAAAAATGCCAGAAACGGCAAATACTGCCAAAAGTTGGATTTTTATTTTTTATCACTCTGTTGAAACTGCATCTGGCCTGACTTTTTTCCACATCCATCCAAGTATGACTCCGTTTGCAATCCAGTATGTCGTCATGGTTACTGCAGATATTGTCCTAAATCCATTTACGATATCCATTGAGGTTTTAATTGGATCTGGATTTGGCGGCATGATGACATATGCTAGTGCCATAAATCCGGCATATCCAGCAAAGGCAAGAAATTTCCTGTTCTTCATTTTTTTATAAAGCCTTGAAAACCCGATTGCGCTTCCTCCTGACAATGCGACAAACAATGCATATGATGTGGCTCTAAGAGTGATTGTACTGGGGTCTCCCACGGTTGGGGGATTTGCTGGATATTTCAAAAATGGTATGAAATACAGCACTGCCCACATTATGACCGCAAGTATGATGGCTTTTTTGATCTCACTGTTTCCCGGAAGTGCGTTTTTTGAATATGCAAATACAAGACCAAACAATGATCCCGTAGCCATTCCAAGCATGGCTCCTGCAACTATTGATCCTTGTTTTTGCCATATTCTGTAATCGCTAAATTGTTTCCAAAACTGTGGAGTGTCCTTTGCCTCTCCCTCTGCAAACCGGTGCTGGTTCTCAATTCCTATTGCTGTGTCAAGATATGGTTCCACCAACACGATGTTGAGCATGCCATGAACAAGTCCTGCCAAAAGGCCTGCAGAAATAACAATCACAAGAAAAGAAATTGTCTTCAAGTTTTTCTCAAACCCTGTCTGAAAGAATTGTATTTAAATCGTTGGAGGGTTTATCCAATGAAAAATAATGTCTGCAAAAAGTATTTTGAAATTCTGGATGAAAATTATTCTGATAAAACAGCATTTGTAAAATCTACACTGTGGAATTTTTGATACATGTTTTGTATTTGATCTTGCCAGTGAAATTTTTGTGTTGAAAATTATTTTTTTTTATTACATTTCATTTCTTGGTCCTATTCTATCCTGTTGGAATAGAAATTTGTTTTCAACAACTGTGTCAATTGACCAGATTAAATACATCTCACAATTAGGCAAGCCTAATGAAATCAAAAATAAAATTATTTGTGATATTTGGTGCAATTTTGATATCGCTGATTCCAACCACTCTAGTATCTGCCCAAGTGTATGGGAATACAGCAACATCACATTATGTTGCACAGTTGAATAACTGCTATACAGCTCCATCTCCACGGGTAAATTGGAGTAACTGCCAGATGGATAACGCAGAGGTTCATTTTGCCAACATGATTGGGGCAAACCTCTCTTACATGGTTGCACAAGATGGATTATTTTATGACGTGAATCTCTCCGGCGCAAACCTGAAAAATGCCGTCTTGTCTGGAGGTAGTTTTGCATACTCTGATCTCTCTGGTGCAGACCTCCGGGGGGCAGATCTGAGAAATGCCGACTTTTACCATGCTAATCTTTCAGGCGCAGACATGCGTGGTGCAAATCTTGTCGGTGCAAGATTTCCAGGTGTAGATTTTAGCGATGCAAATCTCGCAGGCCAGAACATGTCGCACACAAATATCATAGGTGCAGATCTGTCTGATGCTGACCTGCAAAATGCTATACTGGTTGGTGTTGATATGCGAAATGCAATTTTTGATGATACTGATCTCAGGGGGGCAAATCTTGAAAACTCTGATGTAACAGGAGGCAGTTTTGCAGATTCCAATCTAGCGGGGGCTGATCTGGGAGGTCTTGACTATTCGGGTGTTGAAATGACATGTCGTGGAAATCCCGCCTGTCACGCAAAGGATAGTGATACTCCATGATTGACTATTCTCAACTTTTGTTACTTGGCGCTATTGCAGGTTTTACTATTTTCTTGGGCTTGCCGTTGGCTGTGATGAAGAATTTATCCACAAGGACAAAAGGATTTCTTAACGCGTTTGCACTTGGAATTCTTGTATTTTTAATAATTGATGTTTTCAGTCACGGGTATGAAACTGCATCTGGCGCTGCAACAGCTGCCCTTTCAGGAAAAGGCTCGATTGGAGATGGCATAATTGATCTTGCTGCAATGTTTGGTGGTATAGCAATAGGTCTGCTAGGATTGGTTTTGTACGAAACCAAAATCATGACAAAAAGATTTCCTCAGATACTGTCAGTTGAAAACCTAAAACAAGGAGACGAGCATCTAAAACAAATATTCCATCAAACAAATGCATACAATCTTGCAATGATGATTGCTGTTGGAATAGGGGCTCACAACTTTAGCGAGGGACTGGCCATTGGGCAATCATATGCAGCAGGGGAGATTGGTCTTGCAATACTTTTGATAATTGGGTTTGGTGCTCACAATACTACTGAAGGATTTGGAATTGCAGGCCCGCTTACTGGTATATTGAAAAGACCTACCGCCAAGTTTCTGCTGGTTGCAGGTCTTGTCGGTGGAGGACCTACATTTGTAGGGACGGTACTGGGCAGTCTGGTATTTTCAAACATTGCATACATTCTATTTTTGTCAATTGCGGGAGGTGCACTGATCTATGTTTCAATGTTGATGTATAATTCTGGAAGGAAATTTACCACAAACGATGTCATGATGGTTGGAATTTTTGTTGGACTGTGTGCCGGTTTTGTCACGGACTTGATAGTAACTTTTGGAGGAGCCTAAGCCTGTGAATTCTGTTAAAATTGCACTCATCACACTGACAGGCAGGTACGTGATTGTATCACTGCCATGTCAACGATCACATATTGACTGGCATGCTATCAATGCATACTGTAGTACCGTGATCTAGTACCGGACTCTAATTGCCTGCACTGTTTCTGTAAACCTTTGTAGCTCTTCGTAAAACTGGATTCCCTTTTCAGTGATGATGAAAAAATTGCTTCTCTTGTCAGACCTTGCCTCCATCAGTCCAAAGTCTATGAGTTTCTGGCACTTGTCTGTTGCAGCATAATGTGATAGGTTGGCCCTTCTTGCTATGGTGGTAATTATGGCTCCCTGTCTGCCGCACTCTTTTGCAACCTGTAATACATCTGAAATCATTCCAATCTCTGAACGGTATGGTTGCCTTGACATACTTTCACATGAAAATCTGATTAATAAAAAATTGTGACACTTTGTTCCTTAACAATGTTAATTGAGAAAGTGATAAAATTACATGCAATTCAGACCAAATCTAAAATACTAGTTTGTCTATATCATATGCGAATATGATGGATGTTGTATCAATATTGGGTCACGTCATTGCTCTGTGCACGGG